>NZ_AOMB01000023.1 GCF_000336675.1 Halococcus hamelinensis 100A6
GGGAGCCGCGACTGGCGGGGCGAGCACGACCGCGACGGTCGCGAGATGGGTGTGACCGTCGAATCCGTCGTCGACGAACTCGCGGCGGCGGCGAACCTCGTCGCGGGCGAGGGCGCGGGCGGGACGCCGGTCGCGGTGGTTCGCGACCTCTCGCTCGACGAGGTCGGCACGAGCGACAACCTCTTTCGCGACGTCGAGGGCGACTTCATCAGGCAGTCCCTCCGGGAGTGGTCGTATGCGGGGGATTGAACTCACGCCCGAACACCCCACGGAACGCCTCGTCGACCTCGGCGAACTCGCCGCCGAGGCGGGCTTCGATACGGTCTTCGCGAGCCACCACTACAACAACCGCGACCCGTTCGCCGCCCTCACCCTGCTCGCCGACCGCACGGACGGAATTCGGCTGGGACCGGGCATCACGAACCCCTACGAGACCCACCCCGTGACGCTCGCCTCGCGGGTCGCGACCCTCGACGAACTCGCCGACGGGCGGGGCGTGTTCGGGGTGGGTCCGGGCGACCCCTCGACCCTCAAAAACCTGGGCCTCGGCGAGCAGCGCGGGCTCCGGTCGGTGCTCGAATCCTTCGAAGTCGCCCGCGAACTCTGGGACGGCGACCGCGTCGACCACGAGGGGTCGTTCACCGCACACGAGGCGGGGCTGAACTACGAGGCGAATCGGATCCCGGTCTACGTCGGGGCCGAAGGGCCGGAGATGTGCCGGATGGCCGCGAAACACGCCGACGGGCTGCTCTTCAACGGATCGCATCCCGACGACCTCGAGTGGGCGCGCGAGCGCGTCGAGGAAGGGTTGGATGAGCGCGTCGTCGGGAGCGAGTTCGACCTCGCGGCCTACGCCAGCGTGAGCATCGCCGAGGACGAGGCGGCAGCGCGCGAGGCCGCCCGCCCGCCGGTGGCGTTCATCGCCGCCGGCGCACCGGAACCGGTCCTCGACCGCCACGGGATCGACGCCGACCGCGCCGCCGCTATCGGGGAGTCGATCTCGGCAGGGGACTTCTCGGCCGCGTTCGACCGGGTGAGCGAGGCGATGGTCGAGGCGTTCTGTATCGCCGGGGAGCCGGCGACGGTCGAGTCACGAGTTCGAGAGGTGATGGACCACGCCGACAGCCTCGTCGTGAGTTCGCCGCTGGGTCCCGACCTCGACGCGGCGGTCCGGCTTACCGGCGCTGTGTGTGATCGGTGTTCGGTGACGTGAGGCCGGCGGTGAGCCCGCCGATCGTGAGGTAGCCGAACAGCCCGAAGGAGACTGCGAACAGCACGACCCCGGTGAGGATCGGGATGATCGAGAGCGGGCTGGCGAGCGCGGCCTCGACCATGAGCTGGACGAGGTCGACGACGTTGCCGAGGAGGACGACGACGATGTTTGCCATACCTCGGGTAGGCAAGCGGGCTACTTGTGTTTGTTCGTCCGGGATCACTCCTTCCAGATCAGGCCCTCGAACGCCGCCCGCATCACGACCTCGCGTCCCCGATGACAGACCACCGAACACGCGACGTCGTGGCGGTCGTCGCGCCCCTCCACGGCGTCGACGGTGACCTCGCAGGTGATCGACTCGCCGGTGCGAACGGGTGCGAGGAACTCGAACTCCATCGACCGCGCGAGCACGCCGAGGTCGCCGCCGATCTTGGTGGGAAGCGTCGCGGTGAGGAGCCCCTGCACCACGAGCCGACCCTCCTCGTCGGGTTCGGTGTGGATCGTCTGCTGGTCGCCCGAGACCTCGCCGAAGCGCTCGACGTCCTCACGGGTGAAGGTACGCTCGAAGGTGTGGACGTCGCCCACCTCGGGGTTCGGTGTGCTCGGCATGGGGCTTCTATACGGACGGTCCGGAATATACTGTCGGCGCTACTCCCATCGGAAGAGCCGCGCCGACAGCCCGCCGCCGACGACCAGCACGCCGAGGAGCACCGCCACCGACTCCACCGGCCAGCCCCGACCGAACCAGAGCGCCTGCATCACCCGCACGACGTGGGTCATCGGGAACACCTCGGCGACGGCGTGGAGCCAGTCGGGGAGCGCCGAGAGCGGCATCACCGCACCCGAGAGGAACAGCATCGGCATGTAGAGTACCTGTCCGACCACGCTGGCGACCCGTGGGGTGGGCGAGAGGCTGGCGACCAGATAGCCGAAGGCGATGAACGAGAGCGCGCTCAAGGAGAAGCCCGCGAACACGGCCACCCAGCTGCCCGAAAACCGGACGTCGTAGACCACCAGCCCGCCGACCACCAACAGGAGCACCCCGAGCAGCGCGACCACGAAGTAGGTCGTGACCTCGGTGGCGACCCACCGCCACGCGGGCATCGGACTGGCCTTGAACCGCCGCAGTACGCCCTGTTCTCGGTCGCTGGCGGTCGAGACGGGGATCGTGGTGAGCGCGATCGAGCCGAGCACGAGTCCCACGAGCGCGGGCACGAGTTGGTCGATCCCGTAAGCGTAAGCGTCGGCTGCACCTCGACCGCCCCCCGCCCCACCTGCCGCACCGCCCGCTCCGGCGTCGAAGACGGTTCCGATGAGCAGGAGGAACAACAGGGGGAAGGCGAGCGTGAAGAACAACGTCATCGGTTCGCGCGCGAGGCGTTTGGCGTGGGCCTCGACGAGCTTTCGATAGCTCCGAGCGTTCATCTCCCGTGCGCCTCCTCCGTCCGGCCCGTGCGCTCCATGAACACGTCGGCGAGGTCCGGTTGGAGCGTCCGGAGGTTTCGTAACGGTGTCGCCTGCCCTTCGAGTTCGAGCACCACCGACGAGACGAGGTCGTCGGCGGCCCCGAACGCCCGGACCACGCCATCGGCGCGCTCGACCCGTTCGACCGCTTCGAGGCCACGAACCCCGTCGAGGTCGAGGTCGGGATGGTCGTCGAACACCACGCCACGACCCGCATCGAGGTCCGCGAGCAGGTCTCGCGGGGTGTCGAGCGCGACGAGGTCGCCGTCGTCGAGGATCGCCACCCGGTCACAGAGGGTTTCGGCTTCGGCCATGTAGTGGGTGACCAGTACGACGGTCGTCCCCTCCTCACGGATGCGCTCGACAAGCCTCCACGCCGCCTCGCGGGCTTCGGGGTCGAGTCCGGTGGTGAGTTCGTCGACGAAGACCACCTCGGGGTCGTTGAGGAGCGCGAGCGCGATGAACAGCCGCTGTTGCTGCCCGCCCGAGAGCGCCTCGAATCGGCTGTGGCGTTCGTCGTCGATCCCCCACATTTCGAGCAGCGGTTCGTAGGCCACCGTCTCGTCGTAGAACGTCGAAAACAGGTCGAGGAGTTCGAGCACCGTGAGCCGGGCGGGGAGTTCGGCGGCCTGAAGCTGCATGCCGATCCGCTGGGCGAGCGCGGTGCGCTCCCGACGGGGGTCGAGTCCCAGCACGCGTACCTCGCCCTCGAACGGACCGAGCCCCATCACCGATTCGACGGTCGTGGTCTTGCCCGACCCGTTCGGCCCGACGACGCCGAAGATCTCGCCCTCCCGGACCGCGAAGCTCACGTCGTCGACCGCGAGCACATCGCCGTAGTGCTTGGTGAGGCCCTCGACGGTGATCACCGGGTTCGATTCGTCTTGGGTCGAGGGTTCCGACATCGAGCCTTCTGTGCGGCTCGTCGCAGCCGGCTCACTTCAAAGGTCGACATCCATCGATATCGCCGGGTGCCTCCGCACTGATTTCCGTCCGATAGTACCCCTTCCGTTCGTTTGCCGCTGGATGGTGTCCCTCTCCTGTTGGGGCGATGACCGGAGATTCGCGCGGGCCGGGTTGGACCGAGCCGTTATGCCGCCGCCCACCGTTTCCGGGGATATGTCCTGGGAGACCATCGGCCTCGAATGGGACGGCGACGTGGCGACCATCACCGTCGACCGACCGGACCGGCTGAACGCGATGAACGTCGAGACCCTCGAAGCCCTGGAGGAAGCGCTCTCGGAGGCCCGCGACGCCCGCGCGCTGGTGCTCACCGGCGCTGGTGAGAAGGCGTTCGTCGCTGGTGCGGACATCGGCTACATGGCGGACCTCTCGGTGCCAGAAGCCCAAGCCTACGCGGAGCTCGGCCATCGGGTCACCGACGCCATCGAGACGTTCCCCGCACCCGTGATCGCCGCCATCAACGGTTACGCCTTCGGCGGGGGTTGCGAACTCGCGCTCGCCGCCGACCTCCGGGTGGCGAGCGAGCGCGCGATGCTCGGCCAGACCGAGATCGATCTCGGGATCGTCCCTGGATGGGGCGGCACACAACGCCTCTCGCGGCTCGTGGGCGACGAACTCGCCCGTCGGCTGGTCTTCTTCGGCGAGCGCCTCGACGCTCAGGACGCCCACCGGTTCGGCCTCGTCGGCGAGCTCGTCGCCCACGACGAACTCGATTCTCACGTCGCCGAGATGGCCGCGGAGCTCGCCGCCAAACCCAAGTACGCCCTCCAGGCCGCGAAGGAGTCGCTGAACCAGGTCCACGAATCCGACCAGTCGGACGGCCTGACCTACGAGCGCCGCCTCTGGAGCGGCCTCTTCGGGACCGCCGACCAGCACGAAGGGATGACGGCCTTTGTGGAAGACCGCGAACCCGACTTCGAGTGAGTGCTCACAAAGCGCTCCCCCTCACAGTCGGCGGGCCACGGTTGCGGTCGAGCCACGTACCCACCGCGAACGACTGGAGGGAGTGAGCGGCAGTTTTTAGCGTAGATTTTTGCGAGGCGAGGTGCGCGAGCGAAGCGAGCGCATCCCGCCGAAGTAAAAAGGTACGAGCGGCATGACGGCCTTTGTGGAAGACCGCGAGCCCGACTTCGAGTGACTAGCGATACTCGCCCATACGGCTCGGGCAGCGGCGTCGAGTGGTTGATACGGACCGCAGCACTACTCGGGGAGGTCCGCCACTGAAAGGGACTCGACGTCCTCGCCCGCCGCCGCTTCGCGTACGGCGGTATCCTCCGTCACGAGCGTCAGGTCGTGGAGAGAAGCGACGGCGATGTAACTCGCGTCGTAGAACGTGCAACCTGTTTGCCGAGCGGTTTGTATCACCGAGAGCAGCGTCGCCCCGGTTGCCTTCTCGACCGATACGTCGCGCTCGATCCGTCCGAGAATGCTGATAGCGTTTTCGAGTTCGGTCGCCGTCAGTTCATCCCTGGCGAACGCGATCTTCCAGAGCGCGTTCGAGGATTCGTAGATCGTCAGATCCAGGATGTGCTGGTCGAACACGGCCTCGACACCGACAGTCACGCCACCAGCCCCGATGAGAATATCCACTAGCGAGCTCGCATCGAAGAGCTTCCTCGCCACGTCAGTTGTCCCGCCGCGTCTCACGGACCGCCTCGGTCACCGTCTCGGAATCGACCTGCCCGCCGACGCTCTCGCGGAGCGTCGCGGCGTCGCGCTGGAGGGCTTCGCGCCGCTGCTCGGTGAGCGCGTCCTCGATCGCCTCACGGATCACCTCGCTCACGTTGATGTCCTCACGGTCGATCGCGGCTTTCATCTCGTCCGGGATCTTCGCCGAAACGGTCTTCGTCATACTACAAAGTAGTACGATAGCGTCTTACTTAACTGTTGTATCCTCTAAGGTTCGTTCCCTCTTTCGTGGCCTTCGGGACGCGGCGGCTCGCTACGGAGGGCCATCCGCGAGCACCGGGCGGTTGCGGTCGGGCCGCACGACCCACTGTGAACGACCGACGAGTGTGAGCACCCTTCGATCGAAGAAACGAGTACGAACAGCTCCCACCGCGCTCGGGAACCCGGGGCTTAAATCCGGCCAGCTTCATACCGCGGGCATGGAATTCTGCGACGAGTGCGGCTCGATGATGAAGACCGAGGGCGACGAGTGGGTCTGTGGGAGCTGTGGGTTCGCCAAACCGCGTAACGCCGAAACCGAGGCCGCGATGACGACGACCCAGGGCCAGGAGGAAACCGAGGTCATCGACGTCAGCGACGTGGACGACCGGGGACTTCCCACCACCGAGGTCCACTGCGATGAGTGTGGCAACGACGAGGCCTACTGGTACATGCAACAGATCCGCTCGGCCGACGAGTCCGAAACCCGGTTCTTCGTCTGTACCAACTGCGAGCACCGCTGGCGCGAGGACGATCACTAACAACCACCTTTTGCTGCGGTCGCTCGCGTTGCTCGCTCCCTGGCAAAATGTGGATCAAAAGCCTCCTCCTTCCCGCTGGTCAGTCGTCGGCCCGCTCGCTCCCGCTGGTCGCTCGCGGGACGATCACTAACGGCTCCGCACAGCACCACCACCGCGACCGCACAGCACCGCCGAAGCCCTCGGCGCTCACTTCGTTCGCGCCTCGCCCTTCATCCACCAGGAATCTCCACCGCAAACCGCACCCGCACGCGGCCGCCGGCCGCACCGCAACCGCCCGCCGGGCGGCCTACCGGCCCTCGAACTCCGGCTCCTCGCGCGACATGAACGACTCCGCGCCCTCGCGGTGGTCGTGGGTCTCGAACACCGCGGCCTGCGCGGCGGCCTCGTTCTCCATCGCCTGATCCAGTGAGCTCTCGAACCCCTGCCCGACCAGCCGCTTCGAGGTCTTGAGCGCCACCGTCGGCCCGGTCGCGACCCCCTCGACGAACTCGTCGGCCTGCTCGTCGAACTCGTTCTCGGGATAGACGTGGTTGAACAGCCCCAGCGACTCCGCGCGCTCGGCCTCGACGAGTTCCCCAGTGAAGACCAACTCTTTCGCGGTGTTCTCGCCTACGATCCGCGGCAGGAAGTACGAAGTCCCCGAATCCACCGCCAGTCCCACCTGCCGGAAGCCGAAACTGATCCTCGACTCCGCGCTCGCGAGCTGGACGTCGCAGGCCACCGCGAGGTTCGCGCCCGCGCCGAACGCCACGCCGTCGATCTTCGCGATCGTGGGCAGCGGGAAGCGCGCGACCCGCGTGACCGCCCGACTGGTGTCCTGGACGATCCGCTCGACCGCCTCCGCGAGCGGCACGTCGCCCGCGAGCCGTTCGGCCATCGCGTTGACGTCCCCGCCGGCCGAGAACGCCCCGCCCGCACCCGTGACCACGAGACACCGCGCGTTCCCCTCCTGCACCTCGTCGAGCGCGTCGAGGATCCCCCGCGAGACCTCGTGGGTGAGCGCGTTGCGCACGTCCGGTCGGTTCAACGTCAGCGTCGCCACACCGTCCTCGACGTCGAGCAGGACCGCGTCCTCGTCGCTCACCGTGCCGCCTCCGTTCCCTGCTCGCGCTCACGGAGCTCGAACTTCTGGACCTTCCCGGTCGTCGTCCGCGGCAGCTCCTCGACGAACTCCACCTCCCTGGGGTGTTTGTACGCCGCGAGGCTGTCGAGGCAGTACTCCTTGATCTCCTCCTCGCTGGTTTCGGAATCCGGTGTCGGAACAACGAACGCCTTCACCGTCTCGCCTCGGCGTTCGTCCGGGATCCCGACCACCGCGGCGTCGGCCACGTCGGGGTGTTCGAACAGCAACTCCTCGATCTCCCGGGGATAGACGTTGTAGCCGCCGGTGACGATCATGTGCTTCTCGCGGTCGACGATGTAGAAGAAGTCCTCGGCGTCCCAGTAGCCCACGTCGCCGGTGTGGAACCACCGGTTCCCACCCTCCTCGGTGAAGACCGACTCGTTCGCCTCGGGCCTGTCGTGATACCCCTTCATCACGTTCGGGCCGCTGACGACGAGCTCACCGGTTATCCCGTCGAGGTCGGTCTCGCCCTCGTCGACCGGACCGCGGTCGACCTTTCGGACCGGCTCGAACTCGTGGTCGACGATCTTCGCCTCCACACCGGGCAAGGTCTGCCCGATCGACCCCGGCCGCCGCGCGTCGGGGCTGTTGAAGTGGGTCACCGGTGAGGTCTCAGTGAGGCCGTAGCCCTCGTAGAGTTCGATGTCGAACTCCTCCTCGAACCGCCGGAGCACCTCCATCGGGAGGCTGCTCCCGCCCGCGTTGACGAACCGGAGCGACGAGCAGTCGAACTCGTCGAGGTTCGGCTGGTTCACGATATCGTTGTACATCGCCGGCACGCCCTGCATGATGGTGATCTCCTCGGACTCGATGAGCGAGAGCGCCTGCTGGGCGTCCCACGACGGCAGCGGGTAGTAGGCCGCCCCCGAGAACAGCGAGGTGTTCATCGTCACCGTCATCCCGTAGATGTGAAAGAGCGGGAGCACGCCGAGCGAGCGGTCGTCGGGTCTGGTTCCGCCGGGCAGGAGGTCGGTCGCCATCCGGGCGTTCGAGGCGAGGTTGTGGTGGGTCAACAGTACTCCCTTCGGCTGGCCCGTGGTCCCCGAGGTGTAGGGCTGACACGCCACGTCGTCGTCCGCACGGTCGACGACCGCGGGTGACTCGTCGACGAGGAACGCCTCGAACGACGTCGCACCGTCGACCTCGCCGAGGCTCACGACCGTCTCGACGTCGGTCTCGTCCCGGGCCTCCTCGACCACCGGGACGAGGTCCGCGAGCGTGACGACGAGCGTCGCCCCGCTGTCCCCGAGCAAGTGACCGATCTCCCGGGATTTGTACTGGGGGTTCATCGGGACCACGACCGCCCCCGCCCGGAGCGCGCCGTGGAAGCTCACCACGAACTGCGGGAGGTTCGGGAGGTAGACCCCGACGCGGTCGCCGGGTTCGATGCCCGCGTCCGCGAGCCCTGCCGCGAACTGCCCAGTTCGAGCCCAGAACTCCCGATAGCTCAGGTCCGTTCCGTCGTAGTGGATCGCGGTCGCGTCCGGGTGCTCCGCCGCCGTGGAATCGACGTTGGTCACGAGATTCGTCATGGATTCCCATGAAGGAACGCGTGCCGTCGGTTAAAACGTTCCCCTCACGTGAAACAGTGGTTCGTCCTTCTCATCCACCAGTTACCGATCGTAATCGGTCGGGGTTTCGCGTCCGGGTCAACCGCCGAGGTAGACCTCGCGGATGTAGTCGTCGTCGCGGAGGTCCTCGGGGCTCCCAACCCTGACGACCGATCCGTTTTCGAGCAACACGATCCGGTCGGCGTGGTCCATCGCGAACGTCACGTTCTGTTCGCAGAGCAAGAGCGTGACCCCGGCCTCGCGAATGCGTTCGAGGCCCTCGCTGATGTCCTGGAGGACGACCGGCGCGAGCCCGAGCGTTGGTTCGTCGAGCACGAGGAGGTCGGGCGAGCCCATCAGCGCGCGACCGATGGCGAGCATCTGCTGTTCGCCCCCGCTCATGGTTCGGGCGTGCTGGCTCGCTCGGTCTTCGAGCGTGGGGAAGAGGTCGTAGACGAACGCCCGGCGCTCCTCGGCGTTCCCCCGTCGAAAGGCCCCGAGCGCGAGGTTGTCCGCGACGCTCATGTGTCCGAAGAGGTCGCGGCCCTCGGTACAGTGGACCAGGCCGTCGCCAACGAGGTCGCTGGTCGAGCGACTACGGACCTCGGTCCCGTCGAACCGGACGCTGCCCTCGTAGTCGTGAAAGCCCGAGACGGTCTCCGCGAGCGTGGTCTTGCCCGCACCGTTCGGGCCGATCACCGAAACGACCTCGCCGCGGCCGACGTGGAGGTCGATCCCCTGGAGCGCGGCCACCTTGCCGTAGGAGACGTGGAGCTCCTCGACCGCGAGCATCGCCGTTCCGGTCTCGTCGCCGGCTGCTTCGGCACTCTCGGTGCCGGTTTCGTCGGCACTCCACCCTGAATCGGTGCTCACGTGCTCCCCCCGAGGTAGGCCTCTTGAACCTCCTCGTTCGACCGGATCTCGTCGGGCGTGCCCTCGGCGAGCTTCGCGCCGAACCGGATCACGACCGCGCGGTCGATCAGTGAGAGCAGCCCGCGCATGTTGTGGTCGACCACTACGAGGGTCAGGCCCTCGTCACGGAGGTCCGCGAGGAGGTCGGAGACGCTCTCGACCTCGCCGGTCGAGAGTCCCGCGAACGGCTCGTCGACCAGTAGGAGGTCGGGGTCGGTGGCGAGCGCCCGCGCGAGTTCGAGCCGGAGCAAGCCGGCGTGTGGGAGTTCCGACGGGGAGACGTCGAGTCGGTCCCCGAGTCCCACCCGTTCACAGACCGCTCGGGCGCGGTCGTGGGTCCGACCCCGCAATCCCGAGAGCGTGAACACCTTGTCGGGTGTGAGCGCGAGCGCGACGTTGTCGAGTACCGAGCGATCGGAGAGCGGGCGGAACGACTGGAACGTGCGCGCGAGTCCCCGTTTGACCATCCGGTGGGTCGCGGTGCCGGTGACGTCCTCGCCGTCGTACCGGACGGTGCCCTCGGTCGGCGGGAACACGCCGGTGACGCAGTCGAACGTCGTCGACTTCCCCGCGCCGTTCGGGCCGATGAAGCCGAGTATCTCGCCGGACTCGACCGCGAACGAGAGGTCGTCGACCGCCGTCAGCCCGCCGAACCGTTTCGTGACGCCGTCGAGCACCAGCAACCCGTCGTCGGGTCCGTACGACGCGTCAGCGGCGTTCGCACTCGTCCCGTGCTCGTTCGTCCTCGACGATTCGTCCGCTGTGTCGTGGGTTCGTGAATCCGTGCTCATTCGTCGTCCTCCAGTAGCTCTCGGAATCGGTCGGTCGCACGCTCCAGGGGTGTCGATCCATCACCCGACGGCGGATCCCCGTCCACCGTTCCGCCGTCGGTCGCGACCTGCTGCCCGCGAGCGCGGCCAAGCGCCCGCCGACCGGACCGGAGGGCCCACGGGAACACCCCCTGTGGCAGGGCGTAGACGACGACCATCGTGAGCAGTACGAAGATCAGGAGGCTGGCTTCGTCGACCCCGACCCCGAGGACCGGAAGGGTCCAACCCTGTTGGTTCAGGACGTCGTTGAAGAAGTAGAAGAACACGCCGCCGAGGCCCGCGCCGACGATGGTCCCCATCCCGCCGAGGATCGCCGCGATCAGGACCTCGATGCTCACGGTGAGCGCGAGGAGCTGGCTCGGCCGCGGGCTGCCGATCGGCGTGTGGACGAACACCGCGCCCGCGAGGCCGCCGACCGCCGCGCTCAGCACGAACGCGAACAGCTTGAACTTCGCCACGTTCAACCCCGCGGCGGCGACCGCGTCCTCGTCCTCACGGACCGCCGTCAGTACCGACCCCACGTCAGAGCGGGTGACGACGAACAGGAGTCCCATGATCGCGAGGAAGAGCCCGAAGCCGATGTAGTAGTTCGCGAGCACGACGAGCTCGAAGTCCGGGGCGGACACCAGTCCTGTCGGCGCGCTCAGACCGAGTTCGCCGCCGAAGATGTCCCCGTAGATCACGAACACCTGGAGGAGTATCAGCGGCGCGACCAGGGTGATGAGGGAGAGGTACGGTCCCCGAACGCGGAGCGCCGGCACGCCGATCAGGACGCCCGCGACCGCCGCGAGGACGACCCCAGCCGGGATCGAGAGCCCGGGCGAGACCCCGTACCCCAGGTTGAGGAGCGTCGAGGTGTAGCCGCCGACGGCGAAGAAGAGGGCGTGACCGAAGCTGATCTCGCCGGTGTAGCCCGAGACCGTATCCCAGCTCATCGCGAACATCCCGAAGTAGAAGGCCCCGATGAGGACGAGGAGCTGTGTGGTCGATATCCCGGCGAACGGGAGGACGGCGAACGCCACGACCCCGAGGAACCCGAGCAGGTAACGGGGTTTCAGTATCGACGAGCCGAGCGACGTGTTCCGCCCGTCGGCGGTTTCGGCCGACTCCCTGGACCCGTTCGCCTCGCCGGGGAGGGGTTCGTCCGACACGCTATGCCTCCGTGAACTCCCGGCCGAAGAGGCCCTCGGGTTTCACGAGCAACACGGCCACGAGCACGACGAGCCCCGCGAGACCGCTGAGTCGCGGGTCGACCGCCGAGGTGGTGATGACTTCGAGGAAGCCGATGACGTACGCCGCGACGAGGCTCCCCCGGATCGAGCCCAGCCCGCCGAGCACCACGATCGAAAAGGAGAGCACGAGCGGGTCGCGCCCCATCGCCCAGCTCGCGGTCTGATAGGAGCCAAGGAAGAGCCCCGCGAGCCCGGCGAGCAGCCCCGCGATCGCCCAGGTGTAGAGGTTGACTCGGTCGCTCTCGATCCCGACCAGCGCCGCCCCGCGCGTGCTCATGCTGGTCGCGAGGATCGCCTTGCCCGTGTTGGTGTAGTTGATGAAGCCGAACAATCCTCCGATGAGCACCCACGACAGCACGAACACGACGACGAGGTTGTTCTGGACGGTGGTTCCGAGGAGGTTGGTGGTCCCCGCAACCAGCGGCGGGATCGCGCGCGGCTGGGTGCCCTCGACGATCCGGACGAGTTCCTCGACACCGATTGACGCCAGCAGGGTGAGGATCATCACGACCACGACGTTGTCGCGGCGGCGCTCGGCGAACCCCTTGTAGAGCAACACGCTGAACACCGCGGGCACCACCATCGCGGCGAGCGCACCAGCCCAGACACCGAAGCCCGCCGACGTGATCGAGTAGGCCGCGAACGCGCCCACCGTGATCACCGCGCCGTGGGCGAGGTTTATCGTGCCGCCGACGCCGAAGATCATCGTGAAACCGACCGCGACCAGCGCGTAGAGCGAACTGATCACCAGGCCGTTGACGAGGATGGGTGCGACGGCGACCATTCAGATCCACGCGGGCTGCTGGTAGTCGGCGGTCTTGTACTGTTCGGGCCAGACGACCTCCTGTACCCCGCTCCCATCGCCCTCCTGCCACTGGAGGAAGACGGGATAGATCGCGTCCTCGCTGTAGACCGGGTCGTGGGGGAACTCCTGGTCCCGACCGTAGAACTCGAGGGTGCCGGTGGTCGCGGTGAACGACGCGTCCTCCATCGCCGAGACGAGTTGGTCCGCGTTCTTGGTGCCGGTCTGCTCGACCATCGCGGCGTAGAGCTTGATCGCGTCGTAGGTGATGTAGCCGGTGTACACCGGGTAGCTATCGAACTGCTGGTTGTAGGCCTCGACGAACGGCTGGGTCTTCTTCGTGATCTCGCTCTGGGGCGTCGCGGAGGTCTGGGTCACGCCGTAGAGACACGCGCCGTTGACGGATTCGTAGTAGGAGGGGAGCTGCATCGGGACGTGGATCCCAGCGAAGCCGAACGGCCGTTGCTGTTTGGCCCACTGGACGACGGCCTCCGTACCCGTATGGGCCATCGCTGTGAACATCCCGCTCGCGCCCGAACTCTCGACGTCGTCGAACAGGGGCCCGAAGTTCGAGGTGCCGCTGGCGTAGCGCTGGTTGCCCGCGACCTCCGCACCCGTACTCCCGAGCTTCCGGTCGAAGAGCTCGGAGATCGGCTCGGTCCACGAGTAATCCTCGACCATCGCGTAGGTCGAATCCCAGCCCATGTTCTCGAAGTTGGCCTTCCCGAAGTCGACGAGGTTCTGCCCGAGGTCGCGGTCGTTGATCGGTCCCGCCCGGAAGTGGTACTTATACTGGTCGTAGTTCTCGGCCACCATCCGCGAAGCTTCCGTGCTCGCCGCGCCGGCCGTGATGTGGACGACCTGCTGCTGGGCGATGTCGTCCATGATCTCGAGCAACACCTCGCTCGTGAACACCCCGGTCGTGACGTCGGCGTTCTGGTTCAACACGAGTTCGCGATACCGTTGTTGACCCGTCGAGGGGTCGGATTCGGTGTTGCCGGTGGCGAGTTCGACCTGTGCGCCGCCGATCCCGCCGTTATTGTTGAGCTCCTCGACGGCGAGTTCGGCGGCGTTGACTATCGAGCCACCGATGGGGTCGTTCTCGGGGTCGGGTGCGAGCACCCCGATCGTGACCGGGCCCTCGATGGCGTTTCCGCCGCCGGAGTTTCCCTGGGTGCTGGAACCGTTCCCGCCACCCCCACCGCTTCCACCGCCACCACCGCTCCCGCCGCCACCCTCACTACCGTTTCCGCCCTCGCCACCGCCCGCCCCGCCCGATCCGTTCGACCCACCGGAGCCACCGCCGAGACTCAGACAGCCGGTCACCGTGGTCGCGAGCGCCGCACCGCCGGTGACCCGAAGGAACCGCCGTCGCGCAGTGTCACGTTTATTTCCATTGTTCGGTCTATCCTCGACATCGCTTCCATCGGTCCGTTTGTCGGGATCCTCGTTATCATCGGTAGCCATCGGTCTGTACGATAGTAGCATACATACTATATAAATATGATGCACGAACGTGATGGTTGTCGGTAGAGCGGTTCGGTCGAGGCCGGGGGTGCCACGACCCGATGACTTAGGAAACCCGACTCCGTAGCCCGTTCATGCGACTTCACTGGCACCGTCGCGACCTCCGGGTGGCGGACAACCGTGCGCTCGCGGCGGCCGCCGAGGGCGAGGTCCTCCCGGTGTTCGTCTTCGACCCGACCGTCCTCGACCACGCGGGTCCGGCCCGGGTCGCCTTCCTCCTCGACTCGCTCGACGCGCTCCGCGAGGACTACCGTGACCGCGGCGGCGGTCTGGTCGTCGCACACGGCGACCCGGCCGAGGAACTCCCGCGACTCGCCGACGAACACGGGGCCGAAGCGGTGTTCTGGAACCACGACTACACGGGACTCGCACGCGAGCGCGACCGGCGGGTCGAGAGCGCGCTCGACGACGCCGATATCGACCACGAGACGTTCCACGACGCGGTCCACCACGAGCCCGGGGCCATCACGACCAACGACGGCGACCCCTACGCGGTCTTCTCCTACTTCGGGAAGAAGTGGCTCGACCGCGAGAAGGAGTCGTCGTATCCCCCGCCGAACGGGGACGCCCTCCGGGCGGGCGACGACGACCTCCCGACCAGCGACGACCTGGGGTTCGACGAGCCCGACGCGACCCTCCCGGAAGCCGGGACCGAGGCGGCGCGGGACCGGCTGGATTCGTTCTGCGAGGCGGCGATCGGGGAGTACGAGACCGAACGCGAGTACCCCGCCCGCGCGGGCACCTCGCGGCTCTCCCAGGACCTCAAGTACGGCACGATCGGGATCCGGGAGGTCTCCGAACGGGTCGCCGAGGCCGCCGACCGGGCCGACGGCGACGACGTCCGTGAGTCCATCGAGACCTACCGGGAGGAGCTCGCGTGGCGGGAGTTCTACACCCAGGTGCTCCGGTACAACCCCGAGGTCGTCACGGAGAACTACAGCTCCTACGAGAACCCGATCGAGTGGCGCGAGAGCGACGACGACCTCGACGCGTGGAAGGACGGCGAAACGGGCTATCCAATCGTCGATGCCGGGATGCGCCAACTTCACGAGGAGGCCTACATCCACAACCGGGTTCGGATGATCGTCGCCGCGTTCCTGACGAAGGACCTCCTGCTCGACTGGCGGGCGGGCTACGACCACTTCCGAGAACTGCTCGTTGACCACGACACCGCGAACGACAACGGCGGCTGGCAGTGGGCGGCCTCCACAGGGACGGACGCCCAGCCCTACTTTCGCGTGTTCAACCCGATGACCCAGGGCGAACGCTACGACCCCGACGCCGAGTACATCAAGACTTACGTCCCGGAGCTCGACGATGTGGATCCGGACGACATCCACTCGTGGCACGAACTGAGCGAGGACGAGCGCGCGGACGTGGCTCCCGACTATCCCGACCCGATCTGTGACCACGGCGAACGCCGCGAGGAGGCCATCGCGATGTTCGAACGCGCACGTGGCGATGAGGACGACTGAAACTCCGTCGATGATTCGGGTTTCCGAGCGACTACGTCGGACGCTACGCCCAGTGATTTGACCCGCCACGGACACGCGCGTTTCCAAATCCCGACGCAAATGAGGGACCGCATAGCACCGCCCCGTGACAGCCACATGCCTCCCCAGCCGACTGCGCTCCTCGTTCGCCTCCGGCTCCCTTCGGTGCTCATCCCTCGCACGCCGATTTGCGGTCGCGGGTTCACCTCTGTTCACCCACGACCGCGAGCGCGCGCCACGGTGGTTGGTCGAGATCGACGATTCGCGCCCATGTGGAACGCTATCATGTCTGTATCAAGCTTTAACAGTCATCGCGGCGTTGTATGAAGTGGAGGAAATACAATGCCTGAACACTCTCATCCGGAGCTCCCACCGCTCCCCTACGACTACGACGCGCTCGAACCCCACATCTCCGAACAGGTGCTCGAATGGCATCACGACACCCACCATCAGGGCTACGTGAACGGTCTGGAGAGCGCCGAGGAGACCCTCGCGGAGAACCGCGAGTCCGGCGACCACTCCACGACGGGTGGCGCGCTCAACAACGTGACCCACAACGGCTCGGGTCACTATCTCCACACGATGTTCTGGGAGAACATGAGCCCGAACGGCGGCGGCGAACCCGACGGTGACCTCGCCGACCGCATCGCGGAGGACTTCGGCTCCTACGAGGGCTGGAAGGACGAGTTCGAGGCCGCCGCGTCCGCGGCTTCGGGCTGGGCACTGCTGGTCTACGACCCGGTCGCCGACCAGCTTCGGAACGTGGCCGTCGACAAACACGACGACGGCGCGCTCTGGGGAGCCCATCCGGTACTCGCGCTCGACGTCTGGGAACACTCGTACTACTACGACTACGGTCCCGACCGCGGCAGCTTCGTCGACGCCTTCTTCGAGGTCGTCGACTGGGACGCCGCCGCCGACAACTACGAACAGACCGTCTCGAACCACGAGTAATCCCCGAACCCACGCATTTTTCGCGCGCTCACCGACCAGCAGCGCGACCGTCCCTCGGAGTCGCTACTCCTTGTAGCCCTTGCGGAAGCTCCGGAACTCGGCCCGGTGGGACTCCTCGTCCGAGAGCAGCGTCACCGCGAGGTCCTCGGTCACGGGGTCGTCGGCCTCGCGCGCGGCCGAGATGAGCGATCGATAGATGTCGATCGCCGCCTCCTCGTACTCGATCACGCCGTCGATCACCGACAGCACGTCCGCCGTGTCCTCGGGCGGCTGGAGGTTCTCCTGATGGGGTTCGAACTCGAAGGAGGCCGGCGGCTGGGCGTCGAGCTCCTTCAGGCGCTCGCCGATGCGCTCGGCGTGGAGGAGCTCCTCCTCGGTCGCGTCGGTTCGGAGGCTGTCCTTGACCTCCTCGGCAGCGACGCCGTCGAGGATCGTGGCGTTCGTGAGGTAGTTCATCACCGTCTCGATCTCGTCGTTGTACGCCGTCCGGAGCAGGTCGACCACTTCGTCGCTCGTCATACGTGGGGCGTACTCCATCCATCGTCTTAGCGATGTGGGTCGGTGCAGTTCTCCCGCTCGTTCACGCCACCTGGGCGGCACGTGGTACCGCGAGCCGCCAGCCGACCGCCCCGACCAGCGCGAACCAGTAGGCGTTGAGCGAGCCGTGAAGCGAGACCATCGTCCCGATCGGTATCCGCGGACCGAGCTCCGTGAACGTCGAGACCCCGTAGCCGAGCGCGAGCACCATCGAGACCGGGAGCGCGAGCGCGGAGACCGAAACGAGGAGCCGTTGGAGCGCCGGCCGAGCGGGTGCGACCCGGAGCACGATGTAGCCCCCGAGGACTCCCACGGCGACGGTGAACCCACCGACGGCGAGGACTTCGACGAGGGGCGAGAAGGAGATCCCGACCGCGATGAACGCGGGACCGAGGAGGACGACCGCCGCCAGTACCCGAAACCCTCGTCCCGCGCGGTCGCCGAGCGCCCGGCCCGCGAGCCCGGTCAGCACCGGCAGCACGAACCCCGCGAAGTGGAAGTGGATCGCCGTCAGGAAGACGATCACCGGGTCGAACCGGAAGGTGATCCCGAGGTGGTGGAGCACGAGCGCGACCGCGCCGACGATGGAATAGGCGAACCCCGCGTCGATCAGGGTCTCCGAGAGCGGCCACAACCCGCGCGCTCGAACCCGTGTGACAGCCGTGAGCCCGAGTGCTCCCGTCACCGCGACCCACGGCACCGCAGCGAGCGCCGGCCAAAGTCCACTCGACGGCAGGAGGAACGACGCGAGCACTACCAATCCAGCGACCGGCTGGCCGACCACGGCGACGGTGTACCACCGACGCGCCCACCCCTCGAACGCCGGCGTGGCCGCCATTCCCATCCCGAACGGGACGACCACGAGCACCGCGAGCGAGACCGCCCGCTGGACCGCATCGAGGTCCGCGACCGCCACCGCCAGCAGCCACGCCGCCCCGCCGACGATCGCACTCGCGTCGGTTCGCCCGAGGGCGGTCGGGAGCCACCCTCCCGACGACCGCTCGGTCCCGACGTCGGTCATCCCGACGGCAGCCGTTCTATCCCGCGGGTCGGCCGCAGGTCGTCGGGGACCGTCGAGGCGGATTCGCTGCCCTGGGTGAACGTCCCGCGATAGCTCAGGATGTGGCCCGCGAGCGGGTTCTCGATGGTCGCGTCGACGTGATAGCGCTCGCCGGTCTCGTCGTAGCGGTCGCGGACCTCGACGCTCGCGGCGAGGGGTTCGGGAAACCGGAGATACTGGTCGCCCACCCGGAGCCACTGTGCGCCCGACTCGACGACGAGCACGCCCGCCTCCACACGCGGGTGGAGTTCGCTCACGAGTCGTCCGCCGGTTCCAAGGAAATCGAACAACCGTTCCCGGTCGGCATCCCAGACGGTGAGGGAGTCGAAGCGGCGGCGTTTCTCCCGGAACTCGAACTCGCGGATCGTCGCGAGCGCCTCGTGTCCACCCTCCTCGAAGCCCGCAGTGCGAACCGTGAACGGGACGTCGTGGCCCGCCTCGGGAAAGAGGAGATTGAGCGCCGTCATCGGGTAGAGCGCGGGGAGGACGTGGGTTCCACGCGTGATGTCCATCCGACCGCGTCCGACCCCGATCGTGTCGTCCGTCGGGTCAACCGAATAGCGCTCGCGGACCTTCGGGTGGAGGTCGTCGGCCGCCGCCCCGAGCGCGCGTTCGTACACCCCTGTCATCGTCGTCGCCCCGTCGGCCGTTCGATCCGTCGCCGAACCCGTCTCCGGCCGACCCGAGATCCACTCATATTCGAGTTCGGGTCGTGCTGAACAAAAGCCTTCGCGCGGGGCGGTCGCGGTCGTCGAGGCCGACGGCGCAAGGGTGATACCGCCCACGGTCCACCCTTCGAACAATGAGTAGGGCGGCGCGCGTCGTGGTCGTAGTCTGTCTCATCGCTTCGACCGGTTGTGTGGGGTTCTCCGGGGACTCGCTGCCGAGGCCGGTCGCGGGCTTCGCCGGCGACCCCGACAACCCGTACCCGAGCGAGAACCTCACCGTCGCGGTCGAGGCCAACGCCACCGACCGCGACTTCGTGCCGCTCGTCCGCGAGGCGCTCGATCGCTGGGAGGCCAACGACGAGCGCTACCTCAACTACACGGTGAACGCCACGGTCGTCCCGAACGCGACCGACCCCGACATCCGGGTCTCGTTCACCCCCGCGCTCTCGACGTGTGGCGACGTCGACCACGCCGCCGGCTGTGCGCCGATGATAACGAACCCCACCCAGACCGCCGACACGGTCGGGGTCAGCGCGCTCGACAACCTCTCCGACGATTCGACCGTCCACGTCGTCGAACACGAACTCGGCCACGCCTTCGGGCTCGGCCACGACGACGAACCGCAGTCCGTGATGGCACCCCGAACGACCCTCCGGGCACTCCCCCAGCCGAACGCGACCGACCGGGCGTTGGCGTGGGACGACCCCACGCTCGCGGTCTACCTCGTGAACGCGACGCCGGCGACCCGCGAGCAGATCCGCCACGCCCTCGCGTACTACGACCGCGGCGCGGACGGGACGGTCCCGGAGAACGTCTCCTTCCAGCGAACGCGGAACCTCACCGAGGCCGACGTCGTAGTGCGGTTCGCGCCGAGCTCGGCGTGCGGGTCCCGACGGGGCTCGTGCGGCTCGGTCTTCGGGACGGATTCCGACGGCGACGGCGCGCTCGAACGCTACGAGCGGGTCGACATCACGCTCACCGACCTCGAAACCGACGTCGTCGGCTGGCACGTCGCCCGATGGCTGGGGCTCGGCTTCGGTATCGAGGACGAATCCGCGTACCCACCGGCGCTCGCGGTCACGACCCCCAACGACCAGCGGGCGGGCGAGTGGTGGCGATAGCTACACCGAGTCCCACTCGCGCCGCCGCACCGAGTAGCCACCACACTCCGGACACACCTGCCAGCGCTCGTCGAAGCCCGTCCCACAGTCCCGACAGGCGTACTCCGTCTCGTCCGTGTCGTTCGCCGCCCCGATCCGGCCTCTGAAACGTTCGAGATAGCTCATTCGACGATCGCTCCGATCCCACGATCGGCCAGAAAGCATAAATACTTTGTCGGGCTCACGGCGCGGACCGGTCGTTCCGCCCGCTCACTCGAACCCGTCCTCCCACGCGAAAACGCCGTCGCGCTGGACCACGCGTCCATCGATCTCGAGGCGTGAACCCTCGCTCATGTCGGTTATCAGGTCGACGTGGACCGCGCTCTCGTTGCCCGTCTCGTCCTCGGGGAGACAGGCGTCGTAGGCCCGGCCGAGCGCGAGATGCACCGTGCCCGCCATCTTCTCGTCGAACAGGATGCTGTCGGTCGGCCGGTCGATACCGCGGTTCATCCCGATCCCGAGTTCGCCGAGCCGTCGTGACCCCGCGTCGGTGTCGAGGACCTCGCCGATCACTTCCGAGCCCCCTGCCGCGTCGAAGTCGACGACCGCGCCGTCCTCGAATCGGAGCCAGACGTCGCGCACCTGCCGTCCCCGAACCGTCATCGGGACGTCGAAGGTGACCTCGCCCGCGGCGGCGTGTGGTGCGGTGAACACCTCGCCGCTCGGGAGGTTGTGGGAATCGTCGTCGACCGACGCCGTGGAGTTGACCGCCGTTCGGTTCTCGATCGAGAGCGTGAGGTCGGTCCCCTCGGAGACGACCCGGACTTCGTCCCCCTCGTCGAGGCGCTCTTTCATCTCGGCCATCTCCTCGGCCAGCGACGCCCAGTCGCGGAGCACGGCGTCGTAGACGAACTCCTGGTAGGCTTCGTAGCTCATACCGGCCTGCTGGGCGAGCGACCGGGTGGGGTGGACGGTCGAAACCCAGTCGGTGTCCATCCGTGCCTCACGAATCTCGGTGGTGGCCTTCGAGGCGGCTTCGAGCCGGTCGCCGGGCACGTCGGCCATCGCGCTGGTGTTCCGTCCACCGCCGAGCGAGAGCACGGCGTCGGCGTTCTCGTAGAGCGCGAGCTCGTGGTCGGGGTCCGCGTCGAACTCCCCGTCGTGGCCGTCGAGGTAGGCCCGACTCACCTCCGCGGAGCCGTAGGTACTCACGAGGTTCGCGCCACGCTCGCCGAGCGCGCGGGCCACCGCGACCGCGAGGTCGTGTGCGCCCTCCGAGACGCTCACGACGACGTCGTCTCCGGCTTCGATCCGGGCGCTCCAGTCGACCAGTACCTCCGCGTGCTCCTCGATCCGGTCGTCCATGTACGGCCATCACCCGCCGCGGCCAAAACTCCGCCCATCGAGCCACGACTTCCTTCCGTCGTTTCGCTATCCGCGCCAGTCGCTGACGCGTTTGGTCTCGTCGACCGCGACGTGTCGCTTGTTCGTCTTCCGGATCCACGCCGCGAACTTCCGCATCTCTTCTGACTCCTTGAGCGCCGTCACGGTGTTGAAGCGGTGTTTGAGTTCGTGGTTGGTGAACACCGCGTGGATCTGGCGGTGGCAGGACCCGCAGACGGGAACGATGGGGCTCTCCTTCCGGTTCTTCGGGATCAGGTGGTGCCTCGTGGTCTCGACCTCGCGCTCACAGATCACACACTCGTCCATACCCACCCTCGTCGCCGCTCCCTCATCGCTCCTCGGGCGGGAGCAGCCGATTCCGGGATCGAACCGTTCGACCGGCCTCAATCGAGGAAGTCGGGCGTCGTCCGCTTCTCGTCGCGCTCGGCTTCGAGGTGTGCGCGGAAGTCCTCGACCGAGACGCCGTCCTGCTCGCGCTCCTCGCGGTCGCGGACCGAGACCGTGCCGGCCTCCTCTTCGGTGCCGCCGACGATGAGCATGTAGGGGAGGCGGTCGTCGTGGCCGGCCCGGATCTTCCGGCCGACCGTCCACGAACGGGTCTCGACCGAGGTACGGAAGCCCTCGAGTTCGTCGGCGACCGACTCGGCGTACTCGATGTTGTCGTCGCTGACGGGCAGGATCCGGACCTGTTCGGGCGCGAGCCAGGTCGGGAAGTTGCCGTTGAAGTGCTCGATCAGTACCATGAAGAAGCGCCCGTAGCTGCCGTAGAGCGCGCGGTGGATCATCACCGGTCGGTGGGTCTCGTTGTCCTCGCCGGTGTACTGCAGGTCGAGCCGTTCGGGCATATTGAAGTCGAGCTGGACGGTCGGACCGTCCCAGACCCGCCCGAGCGCGTCGCCGAAGGAGAAGTCGATCTTCGGGCCGTAGAACGCGCCGTCGCCCTCCTCGACCTCGTAGTCGTAGCCGCCCTCGTCGAGGACGTCCCTGAGCTGGGTTTCGGCCTGGTCCCAGAGCTCGTCGCTCCCGACCGACTTCTCCGGGCGCGTCGCCAGCGCGATCTCGGCGTCGAGGTCCACGACCTCCATCACCTCGAAGATGGTCTCCATGATCGTCTCGATCTCGGCGGCGATCTGGTCCGGGCGGACGAACAGGTGGCCGTCGTCGATGGTGAACGACCAGGTTCGCGAGAGCCCCGACAGCTCGCCGCGCTGTTCCTTCCGGTAGACCGTGCCGTCCTCGAAGTACCGAACCGGGAGGTCGCGGTAGCTCCACGATTGGTTCTCGAAGATCATCGCGTGCCCCGGACAGTTCATCGGCTTCAGGCCGTACTCCTCGTCGTCGACGTCGAGGAGGAACATGTCGTCGACGTAGTTGTCGTAGTGGCCCGACTGTTTCCAGAGTTCGGTCCGGAAGAGGTGCGGGGTCTCGACCGGCTCGTAGCCCGCGTCGAGGTTGAGCGAACGCGCGTACTCGGAGAGCGAATCCAGGACCCGTTTCCCGTTCGGGTGGTAGAGCGGCAGTCCGGGGCCCGCGGTTTCGGAGATCGAGAACAGGTCCATCTCCCGGCCGATCTTCCGGTGGTCGCGTTCGGCGGCCTCCGCACGCCGTTCGAGGTAGTCGTCGAGTTCGCCCTCGGATTCGAACGCCGTGCCGTAGACCCTGGTCAGGGTTTCGTTTTCCTCGTCGCCGCGCCAGTAGGCCGCCGAGATCTCGAGCAGCGCGAACCCGCCGATCTCGCCCGTCGAGTCGACGTGCGGGCCACGACAGAGGTCGTAGAAGTCGCCCTGCTCGTAGAAGCTCACGGGGTCCTCGCCCGCGACCTCGGTGTCGAGGATCTCGCGTTTGTACGGGTTGTCGTCGTAGGTCTCGAAGGCTTCCTCGCGCGAGTATTCTGTCCGTTCGATCGCGAGGTCCGCTTCGATTATCGATTCGGCCTCGTCCTCGATCGCCTCCAGGTCGCTCTCGTCGAGGTCGACGTTCGCGATGTCGTAGTAGAAGCCCTCGTCGGTCCAGGGACCGATGGTGAGTTTCGCCTCGGGGCGCAATCGTGTGAGGGCCTGGGCGAAGACGTGGGCCGCCGAGTGCCGGAGCACGTCGAGGTACTCCTCGGATTGGTCGGTGACGATCTCGAGTTCGATGTCCGATCGGATCGGCTGGGCCTTATCGACCAGGTTTCCGTCCACGACGCCCGCCACGGTGTCCCGACCGAGCCCGGAGCCGATCTCGTAGGCCACGTCCTCGACCGTCGAGCCCCGCTCGACGTCCAGTTCGGAACCGTCCGGCAGCGTCACGACGACATCGCTCATGGGCCGAATAGGTCCCACGCGCGGCATA
The DNA here is from genome assembly GCF_000336675.1 of Halococcus hamelinensis 100A6. Lineage (NCBI taxonomy): Archaea > Methanobacteriati > Methanobacteriota > Halobacteria > Halobacteriales > Halococcaceae > Halococcus > Halococcus hamelinensis. Next base: position 23,596 of record NZ_AOMB01000023.1, read on the forward strand.
AGCCTGTTGAGACGGTCGCCGGTCAGACCGCCCGTCCCGCGAACCGGAGGAGCTGTGCCGCGCGGTCGGCCTTCGCGAGGAACACCTCCCGAAGCGTCGGTGGGGCCTCGACCCGCGACTCCGCGAGCACCGACTCGGGGAGCCAGAGGGTATCGCGCGGCACCCCGTCGTCGCCGTGAACCGCGAAGTGGCTGGTCTCGAGTTTCATCACCAGCGGGAGGTCGGTCCGCTCGATCCCCTCGTCCGTGGTGTAGAGCTCGCGATTGAGCCGTTCGTGGGTGGTGCGCTGGATCAGCGCCCGGTCGGCGTCCGGGGCGGGTTCGATGGAGAGCCGACCGACGTAGTAGCCGCGCGAGAACCGTTCGAACATGCTATGGTGATACATACCACATACCGGTACTAAACGCTTCGGGCCCGCCGACCGAGCGGGTGGAGGGCCGACGCGAACGGCCAGCGAGCTTTTATCCCGGCCTCGTCAACCGGGTGGCAGTGAACACGAACGCCGCGGTCGTCGTCGCCCTCCTCGTACTGGCGGGTGGGGTCGTGGGGATGACCTCACAGGCGCAGCCGACCGGGACCACAACCCAGCGCGACGTCGACGGCGGGACGTTCGACGACGTCTCGACGTTCATGCAGCGCGGCGTCGTCGCGACCAACGGCTCCGTCGACGCCGGGATGTGGCTCGCGGCGTTCGAGACGGCCAACAACCTCACCCGGAAGCAGGCGCTCGTCCAGCACCGTGCCGCGACCCTCGACGAACGGCTCGACCGGCTCGAAGCCCGGATCGACCGGTTTCCCCCCGAGAACGCGACGTCGCTCGCCCTCCGGAGCCAACGGGTTCGTCTGGTCGCCGAACGCGAGGCGCTCCGGAACGCGGTGAGCGAGGCGGAGACCACCGCGGCGAGCGAGGGCGTGAACGCGACGACGTTCGACGACCTCGACAGCCGGATCGAGAACCTGACGGTACCGGCCCTTGACTCGAACGCCAGTGCAGCCAGCACCAACACTACCAACGCGAACGCCACCGCCCCGAACGGCTCGGCCGCGACCACCGACGAGGGCCGGTTCGCGGGGACCGCCCGCCGGTCGGGAACGACCTACAGCGGTCCGTAGGGACCGACGACCGCTCCGGGGCACGTCCCTCGTCGCACCGGCGACGTTTTACGCTCTGAGCACTAACGAGAGGTGAATGGATTCCGCGGCGCTGCTCGATCTCCTGGGGAACGAAAACCGTCGGCGCATTCTCAGGCTCCTCGCCCAACGGCCCTGCTACGTCACCGAGATCAGCGACGCGCTCGGGGTGAGCCCGAAGGCGGTGATCGGTCACCTCCGGAAGCTCGACGAGGCCGGACTGGTCGAGAGCCGGGTCGACGACGGTCGCCGGAAGTACTTCCGGATCTCGCGGAACCTGCGGCTCGAAGTCACGGTCTCGCCCTACGGGTTCGGGGCGAAGAGCGCCTATCCGGCGAGCTCGAGCCTCGATATCGCGTCGTGTCGGTACGTCTCGATCGACGTTTCGACGGACGACACGAGCGACCTCGCCGACCTCGCCGCCGACCTCCGGCGCTTCGAGGAACTGGAGGACGAGCTCTCGCTCGCCCAGCGCTGGGTTCAGGGGCGGCTCGCCACGCTCCACGACGCGCTCACCGACGAGGTCGAGGCCGGGCTCGCCGTCGACGACCGTCCCGGCACCGCGGACCACGGCGACGCGCGCTTCTGTGCCGAGGTGCTCGCCGGGATCGAGGCGGGCGCACGCACCGCCGACAAGCTCGCCGAACGCCTCGGGGTTCCCCTCCCGGTGGTCGAGGACGCGCTCGACCTGCTGATGACTCACGGGCTCGTGAGCCGCGAGAACGGCCGCTGGACGGTCGAGTGATGGTCCGTTCGGACGGCGACGGTCGAACGCGACTACAGGTCGCGGGTGAGTCCGTCGCGGAGGTCCCGACCGAAGTAGTGGCCGAGAACGCCACAGACCAGCCCGATGACCGCGAACCCGGCGATGAAGACCGGCCCGCTACCGTCGACGAACGCGAGGTAGATGTGGTTCTGGAGCGCGCTCCCGCCCGCGACCAGCCCCGCCGCGAGACCGGCTTCGACGTAGTACTGGCGGCTGCCGATCGCCCCGAGAACGAACGTCGCGAGGAACAGCCCGAGGAACGCCAGCGGGCCCCCGATGAGCGGGATGAATCCGCCGAGGCCGCTCCCGACCGCCGTGAGCACGAGCGCGACGACGAAGGCCTTGAGCGAGAACACGCCGCCCATCCGCTGGCGGAGCGTCGATCCGGTTCCCGATCGGGTCGCGTCGGCGGTCGTCGCCGTCGGGTCGGCGGTCGTCGTCGCCGTCGGGTCGGCGGTCGTCGTCCCGGCGCGGTCGCTCGATTCACGACCCCGGGACTCGTCGCCCTCGCCGGCGATGTCGTCGACCTCGGCGAGGAGGTCGTCGACGTCGCGGGTCTTGGTCTCCGTGCCCTCGCCGCCACCGTCGGCCATGCCTCGACTCGGAGCCCGAACGGCATGGGTTTTTCCCCGTGCGTCGGGGATGGGTTTCGCCCGTCGAGCGCGGACGGGTCGGTTAGCTGCTGAAGTCGGTACAGACCGGGATCCCCAGCGTGTTGAAGTCGGTCATCGCCGCGAGTTCGTCGGGCACGCCGTGGATGTCGACGGTCTTCTCGACCAGCGCCGAGGGGTCGAGCTTGCTGGATTCGATCATGTCGAGCATCTCGCTGTAGCGCGACGGCTGGAGCCCGAGCGAGCCGTGGAAGTCTATCTCCTTCGCGACGAAGTCGTCGGTCGGCAACGGGATCATTCCCGCCTCGTCGGACGTGGTCAGCCCGATCTGGACGTGTGTCCCGCCCTTTCGAAGGCTGTTGACCGCGTTCCGGCACGTCGTCTCGATCCCGAGCGCGTCGGCGGAGACGTCCGCGCCGCCGTCGGTGATGGCCCGGACCTCGCCCGCGGCGTCGTCGACGTCACTGGCGTTGACGGTGGCGACCGCGCCGAGCTCCTCGGCCTTCTCGAGCTTCTCGTCCATGAGGTCCACCGCGATCACGTTACCGCCGAGCGCGTTCGCGATGTGGACCGCCGAGAGGCCGATGCCGCCACAGCCGTGGATCACCACGTCGTCGCCGGCGTGGACGGGCCCGCGGTGGGCCATCGCGTGGAACGAGGTCATGAACCGGCAGCCACACCCCGCAGCGGTCTCGGCGTCGATGGTGTCCGGGAGCGCCACGGCGTTGATGTCGGCGTGCGGGATGTGGACCTCCTCGGCGAACGCACCGGGGGCCTCGTTCATGAACCCGAGACCGACGTGGTTATCACAGATGTTCTCGCGCCCGTTCCGACATCGGTCGCAGATGCCACACGCGAAGTTGAACGGGATGGCGACCTCCTGGCCCTCCTCGACGGTCTCGACGTCCTCCCCGACGGCGACGATGCGGCCGGTCGGTTCGTGACCGAGAACGTGTGGCGGGTCGGGACGGTAGCCGAACCAGTCCCAGTCGCCCTGCCAGCAGTGCCAGTCCGAACGGCACACGCCGCAGCCGACGACCTCGGCCACGGCTCCGTCGGGTTCCGGTTCGGGACGATCCACGTCCTGGACGGTCAACGGCTCCTGAAACTCCTCCAGTACGACTGCCTGCATGGCATTCCCAAACAATACCGGCCGATACAATCAATTTAACGTATTATTCATTATGTGCTATCGATGAGATTATCGGGTGGTCCGGGTTCGTGGAGGGCGCGTGGAACGCTACGACCGCGCCGAGACCCGGTAGCGGACCCCGACCTCGTTGGTGCTGAGTTCGTCCTTGCGCCGTTTCGCCTCCTTTCGGGTCTCGAACGGCCCCTCGACCACGTCGTCGCCGACGGTGACGTAGTATTCGGTCATCCCTCACCTCTCGCGCGCGACCCCACAAATCACCTTTGAACGCCGACGAACGCGTCCCGAACGGATGGGTTGAAGTCCGACGGCTCGATAGGTGGGATATGAATCCGGGCGACCGCGTCCGACTCGCGCGCGAGGGCCGAACCCACGAGGGCGTACTCCTCCCCTCCTCGACCGACGAGCACGTCGTCCTCAAGCTCGACGGCGGCTACAACGTCGGCATCGAGCGGGAGGGAAGCGAGGTCGAGGTCGTCGAAGCCGACGTCTACGACATCGAGCGCGACGACGAGGACGACGCCTCGGAAGTCGAGTTCGACGACGACCTTCCGACCGTGGCGCTGATCTCGACGGGGGGAACCATCGCCTCCACCGTCGACTACCGAACCGGCGCGGTGACCGCCCAGTTCGACGCCGAGGACGTGCTTCGGGCGGTGCCGGAGCTCGCGGGCCGGGCGAACTATCGGGGGAGGGTGGTGGCGAACATCCTCTCGGAGAACATGACCCCGGGGATCTGGCAGGACCTCGCGCACGCGGTCCACGAGGAGGTCGAGGCGGGCGCGGACGGCGTCGTGGTGATGCACGGCACCGACACGATGCAGTTCTCGGCCTCGGCGCTGGCGTTCATGCTCGATACCCCCGTTCCCATCGTGTTCACCGGCAGCCAGCGTTCGGCCGACCGGCCCTCCTCCGACAACGTGATGAACGCGGTCTGTGCCGTCGAGGCCGCCAAGTCCGACTGCGCGGAGGTACTGGTCTGTATGCACGCGACCGACTCGGACGACCGCTGTGCGCTCCACCGCGGGACGAGGGTCAGAAAGAACCACACCTCGCGCCGCGACGCCTTCGAGACGGTGGGTGCGCGTCCGCTCGGCTGGGTCGACTACGAGGCCGATGAGGTGGGTTTCCGACGCGAGTACTCCGAACGCGATGGGACGTCGCTCGCCATCTCCCCCGACCTCGAAACCGACGTCGAGCTCGTGAAGTTCACGCCCGGTACGAGCGAGGCGGTGCTCGATGCGGTCTCGGGGAGCGCCGGTCTCGTCATCGAGGGAACGGGATTGGGCCACGTCCACACCGACTGGATACCGCGGCTTCGTGAACTGATCGAGAACGGGACGACCGTCGCGATGACGAGCCAGTGTCTCGGCGGGCGGGTCTGCGACCGGGTCTACGACACCGGGCGTGACCTCCTCGACGCCGGCGTCGTCGAGGCAGAGGACACCCTCCCGGGAACCGCGAAGGTCAAACTGATGTGGGCGCTCGCGAACGCCGACGACCCTGCGAAGACGATGCGAACCCCGGTGGCGGGCGAGTGTTCCGAGCGCTCGGTCCCGCTCGAAAACGCCCCCGAGGGACGGCCGTGAGCGCCGAGATCCACCTCCGGGCGGCGGAGCCGGACGACTACGAGGACATCGTGGCGTTCACCCGCGAGACGTGGGCCGACCGCGAGACGAGCGACTACCTCCCCGACGTCTACCACGACTGGATCGAAGGCAACCCCGACCGAAAGCGAACCCTGGTCGCCGACGCGGGCGACGACATCGCCGGCCTCTGCCAAGTGGTGTTCCTCTCCGACCACGAGGCGTGGGCGCAGGGGATGCGTGTCAACCCCGCCTATCGCGGGGAGGGGGTCGGGGTCCGGCTCAACGACGCGCTGTTCGCGTGGGCGCGCGAGCAGGGCGCGACGGTCTGTCGGAACATGGTGTTCTCGTGGAACGTCGCGGGTCTCGGCGTCTCGCGCGCCGCGGGCTACGACCCCCGGACCGAGTTCCGGTGGGCGCACCCGACACCCGAGACGGCGGACGCCGACGACGACCACGAGGTCGTCTCTGACCCCGACGCGGCCTGGAGCTTCTGGCAGCGCTCGACGGCGCGACGCAACCTCTCGGACCTCACCCTCGACATGGACGAGTCGTGGGCGGTCTCGGAGCTCACTCGCGGGACGCTCCACCGCGCCGCCGACGAGACACGACTGTTCGCGGCCGAACGAGCCGGCGAGGGAACGCGGGCGATGGGCTATCGAGCCCGGGATTTCGAGCGCGAGGGCGACGAGGCCGAGCACGTTGCGGAGTACGGCATCGGTGCGTGGGCCGACCTCGACGCCGCGCGGGCGCTCTTCGGTGCCATCGGTGCCGACGCCGACGACCTCGGCGCGGACCGGACCCGGGTGCTGATCCCCGAGACCGTCACGGCGGTCTCGGACGTCGCCGCGCTCCGTATCGGCGTGAGTGAGGAGCCCGACTTCGTGCTCGAAGCCGACCTCACTTGAGATGCTTCCGGGCTGCTCCCCATCTTGAATAGTTTCGTCTGACGGGTTAATGTAGAACAGTATCACGATATGTTCTATGATCGACCGAACGGACGGATATCGTCGATACACGTCGGTCGTTGCGGCCGTTATCGGACTTCTGATACTACTGTACAGCATCCTCATCGCCAACCAACCCCTCGTCGGGGTTGGACTTCTCGTCTCCCTGTACGTGCTCTCCCTCGCGTATCGATTCGTCCGGGCGCACGAGCGGATCGCGGACGCGCTCGAAGCACGGGCGGAACGAAGCGGATCGACGAGCGAACGCTGACCGGCCGTCCAATTTGCGGTGAACTCAGTCGAGCACCACGAGCACGTCGCCCATGTCGACCGACTCGCCCTCGGTCGCGGCGACCTCGACGACGGTGCCGCCGCGCGAGGCCACCACGTCGTTCTCCATCTTCATGGCTTCGAGCACGCAGAGCACGTCGCCGGAGGAGACCTCGTCGCCCTCCTCGACGTTGACGTCGAGGATGGTGCCCTGCATCTCGGCGGTGACCTGTTCGCCCTCCGCCGTGCTCGCGCCGCCGTCGTCGCTCCCGCCGCCGCTCGGCCCGGCCGAACTGAGCTGCTGGGTATCCCCGGAGCCGTTCGCGGCCTGGATCGGCGGCGCGCCGCGCTCCTCGAGGTTGACCTCGAAGCGCTTGCCGTTGACCTCGACGACGAAGTCCCGTTCGGTGACCTCCTCGTCCTCGCCGCCCTCGGCTCCGCCCGTCGGTCCCCACTTCTCCTGGGCTTCCTCGATCTCCTCGGGATCGAGCTCCTCGTCGAGGTAGTTCGTGGTGTGTTTCCCCGTGGAGAAGGCGTCGTCGTCGAGCATCAGCCGGTGGAACGGGATCACCGTGGTGACGCCCTCGATCTCGAACTCCGCGAGCGCCCGGCGGCTCCGCGCGAGACACTCTTCCCGGTCCGCGCCCCAGACGATGAGCTTCGCGAACATCGAGTCGTAGTCCCCGACGACCTCGTCGCCCTGTCGGTGGGCGTCGTCGAGGCGCACCCCGACCCCGCCCGGTGGGTCGTAGGTTTCGAGTGTCCCCGTCCCGGGTGCGAAGTCGTTCGCGGCGTTCTCGGCGTTGATCCGGAACTCCATCGCGTGGCCGTCGAGTTCCACCTCGTCCTGGGAGAACGGGAGTTCCTCGCCGTCGGCCACCCGGATCTGCTGCTTCACGATGTCGATCCCCGTCAACTCCTCCGAGACGGTGTGCTCGACCTGAATACGGGTATTGACTTCGAGGAAGTAGAAGTCGCTGTCCGCACCGAGGAGTCCGTCCTCGCCGCGGTCGGTGTCCTCGACGAGGAACTCGAAGGTGCCGGCGTTGTAGTAGTCGGCGGCGTCGGCACCGTCCCGTGCGGACTCCTGGATCTCCGTTCGGAGTTCGTCCGTGAGCGCGGGACTCGGTCCCTCCTCGATGACTTTCTGGTGACGGCGCTGGAGCGAGCAGTCACGCTCGCCGATGTGGCGGACGTTGCCGTGGTGGTCGGCGATGATCTGGACCTCGATGTGGCGCGGGGCTTCGAGGAATCGCTCGACGAAGACCGAGTCGTTGTCGAAGTAGGCCTCGCCCTCGCGCTGGGCGCTCTCGAACTTGTCCTCGATCTCCGATTCCTCTTCGACGACCTTCATCCCGCGGCCGCCACCGCCGCCCTCGGCCTTGATCGCCACGGGATAGCCCGCTTCCTCGGCGAACTCACGGATCTCGTCGGCGGATTCGACGGGGTCGTCGGTGCCGGGCACCGTGGGCACGCCGGCGGCGCTCATCTCCTTTCGCGCGCTGGTCTTCTCGCCGAGGAGTTCCATCGAATCGCTCGACGGGCCGATCCACGTCATCTCGCTGTCCTCGACCAGCGCGGCGAAGCGCGCGTTCTCCGCGAGGAAGCCGTATCCCGGATGGACGGCGTCCGCGCCGGCTTTTTCACCCGCCTCGACGATGGCGTCGCCGTTCAAATAGGAGTCGGCGGCGCGCGCCGGGCCGACGTTGTAGGCCTCGTCGGCGTACCGGACGTGACCCGAATTCTTGTCCGCCTCGGAGTAGACCGCCACCGTGTCGACCCCGAGTTCCTCGCACGCGCGCATCACGCGCACCGCGATCTCCCCTCGATTGGCCACGAGAACCTTCTCGAACATTCGTTCCCATGGTAGACCGACTCCGCGCTTAAAACTATACACTCCGGGCCGGGAGTTGTGTCGGCGGACGAAACTGTTCGCCCTCGGCGGCGTCGCGGGATCGGTCGCCGACGGTGCGGAACCATCCTCACGGTCCGCCGAGTGTGGTGGAACCCGGACCGCTCAGTCGTCACCGAGGAGGCGGCGCGCGGCGACCGCCGCGAGACCGGCCACCCCGGCGACCACGCCGAACCCGGGGCCGTTCGTACTGGTGGTCTCACCGTCCGTTCCGGCCCCGGAGGCGTTCGCGTCGGCGGCCGACCCGGACCCGCTTGCCGTGCCGGTTTCGGCCGCCGCGCTCGTCGCGCCGGTCGACGTGCCGGCCCCGGTCGTTTCGGCGCTCGTCGTCGCTGCTCCGGTGTTCGTCCCGGTCGTTTCGACGGTCGTCGAATCGCTCACGTTCGTGCCCCCGACGGTCGTGTTGGCTGCGGAGGCGTTCGCGTTCGCCCGGTTCGCCGACTCCGGAGGGACGATCCGGTGTACGGCACCCGTCTCGCCCTCGGCGGGTTCGGCGGTGGTGAGGACGTAGAGCCGGTTCGCGTTGTCCCGGCCGAGCGTGAGGATGCTGCCGGGGAGGCGGTGCGAATCGGTGTTCTCGATCCGGAGTTCCGCGAGCGGCCACTGCCCCTCCTCGGTCGGCGTCGCGGCCATCAGCCGGCCGGTCGGGCTGCTGTCGGCCCCGGGAAGCCGGTAGTCGCCGAGGACGAATGTTCCCTGAACCGCGGGGATCGCGTCGTTCGTGTAGAGGTAGCCGCCGACCGCCGCGACCCCGATGCTGTCGTCGTTCACCGAGTGGGGGTACTCGATCACGGGGTCGACGAGGGGTTCGCCGCCGCGAACGTCGTCCGGGGTGTGGGTGGGACAGGAATCCGGCGGGTTCCGGCTCTCCTCCGGTCCGGGTTCGAAGCAGCTGGTCCCCTCGCGGACGTTCCAGCCGTAGTTGTTGCCCTTCTGGACGTGGTTGACCTCCTCGTAGAGCGACTGGCCGACGTCGGCGGCGTAGAGGTCGCCGTTCGAGAAGCCCATCCGCCAGGGGTTACGAAAGCCCCACGCGAAGTGTTCGTTGAGGCCTTCCTGCCCTACCAGCGGATTGTCGTCGGGGATGCCGTAGGCCTTCTCACCCTCCTGCGTGTCGACGTCGATCCGGAGGATGCTCCCCAGGAGGTTCTCGGTGACGTCCTGGCCGTTGCCGGAGACGTCCGGTCCCTCGCCGCCGTCGAAGCGCTCGTACCAGTCCGCGACGTGACCGAGGCCGACGTCGAACCCGCCGCCGCCGTCGCCCATCCCCACGTAGAGGTAGCCGTCGTCCGGGCCGAACGCGATCGCCCCCGAGTTGTGGGTGTCGTACGGCGAGGGGATCTCGAGTATCGTTCGCTCGGAATCGGGGTCCGCGGTGAGGCCGTCGTCGTTGGCGGTGAACTCGGAGAGGACCTCCGTGTGGTCGAACTCCTCGGGTGTTCCCTCCCGGCGCGGCGCGCTGTAGCGCAGGTAGAACTTCCGGTTCTCCCCGTAGTTCGGGTGGAGCGCCATCCCGAGCAGGCCCATCTCGCCGCTGATCTCCGTGAGCTGGTCGCTGACGTCGACGAACGGCTCGTCGCGCAGACCGCCGCCGTCGTAGACGTAGACCTGGCCGAGCCGGTCGGTGATGTAGTAGCGGCCGTCGCGGTTCGTGGGCACCTCGAAGTCAAGCGGGGCCGTCGGCCCACCGTCGACGATGGTGTCGATCCGAACCGTCGGCCCCTCGGAGACCACCGAGGCGGCGGTCGCCTCCTCGCCATCCCCCGAGTCGGTGGTGGGGGCCTGCGTGCTCGACCCGCCCCCGACCTCGATCGTCCCGCGCATCGAGGTGATGTGTGGCTCACAGACGTATTCGGCCATCCCCTCGCTCGCGGTGAACTCGAGCGTCTGCGTTGCGCCCTCCTCGCTCATGATATCGGTCCGTTGCAGCACGTTCCCGTCGGCGTCGAGCAGCGCGACGTTGTGTCCCTGGCCATCGAGGTTCTCCCAGACCAGTCGGTAGTCGGTCCCGGGGTCGAGCGAGAGGGTCGGATTGGTCTCGCCCGCGATCGAGTCGGGCGCGCGTCCCTGCCATCCGCCGATCTCGCCGCCCAACCGGATCGTCTCCCGCGACTGGGCGCTCACCCTGCCGAGGCTCGCCGCTCCCGCGACCCCGGCGGCCGCGACGGTGGTCCGCAGGAACTGTCGCCGCGACGATCCCCCATCCGACGTTCGTAGTTTGGATAGCATGGCTGAACGGAGTTCGATACGGTTGCGGGCCACCGGCCGCCCTCCCACACCGGATCGCTTGTCTCGGATCGGCTGCCGAAACGGGTTAATTCCGACGATGTTCGGACGACGACCTCTCCCGGCGACCGTCTCAGAACCGGTCCGTCCGCCCGGCGGCGGCCCAGCCGTCGAGGGGCGCGGCGGTCGGGACGCGCACCCGTCGGCCCTGGAGCGCCGCGACCCGGCCCGCGAACGCCCACCGCTTGCCGTCCCAGGTTTCGTCCCCTCCTCCGGCGGCCGCCGCGCGCTCCTGGTCGCCGAGGTGGGTCCCGAGTGCGACGGCGATGGCGGCGGCCTCCTCGTCGCTGGCGTCGTCGGGGATCGCCCGTGCGATCTCGGCCGTCACGTCCGGCGCGGTCATAGCGGGATGTTGCCGTGCTTCCGGTCGGGCCCGGATTTCCGCTTGCTCGACAGCATTTCGAGGTCCTCGACCAGCACCGAGCGGGTCGCCTCGGGCTCGATCACGTCGTCGACGAAGCCACGTTCGGCGGCGATGTAGGGATTGGCGAAGGTGTCACGATACTCGTCGATGAGTTCCTCGCGGCGGGCCTCGACGTCGTCGGCGTCCTCCAGTTCGTCGTCGTAGAGGATGTTGACCGCGCCCTGGGGCCCCATCACCGCGATCTCGGCCCCCGGCCAGGCGTAGTTGACGTCGGCCTCGATGTGTTTCGAGGCCATCACGTCGTAGGCACCCCCATACGCCTTCCTCGTGATCGTGGTGAGGAGGGGGACCGTGGCCTCGGAGTAGGCGTAGAGGAGTTTCGCGCCGTGTTTGATGATCCCACCCTTCTCCTGCTCCGTTCCGGGCATGAAGCCAGGCACGTCGACGAAGGTCAGGATCGGGATGTTGAACGCATCACAGAATCTGACGAACCGCGAGCCCTTGAGCGAGGCGTCGATGTCGAGGGTGCCCGCGTTTACCCTAGGTTGGTTCGCCACCACGCCGACCGCGCGGCCGTCGAGCCGTGCGAACGCCGTCACGAGATTCCGGGCGTAGGAGTCCGCGACCTCGAACAGCGAGCCCTCGTCGACGATCCGCTCGAGCACCGCGGTCATGTCGTAGGGTTTGCGCGGCGCGTCGGGCACCAGATCCCTGAGGTCGTCGTCGGCGCGTTCCGGGTCGTCCCAGGGGTCGACTCTCGGGGGGTCCTCGACGTTGTTCTGGGGGAGGTACGAGAGCAGTCGGCGGATATCGTCGAGCGCCTGCTCCTCGTCGGCCTCGGAGAAGTGTGCGACGCCGCTCTCGGAGGTGTGGGCCGACGCGCCACCCAACTCCTCGAAGGAGACCTCCTCACCGGTGACGGTCTCGATGACCTCCGGGCCGGTGATGAACATGTGCGAGGTGTCCTCGACCATGAAGATGAAGTCGGTGATCGCCGGCGAGTAGACCGCCCCGCCCGCACACGGGCCCATGATCGCCGAGATCTGGGGGACGACGCCGGAGGCCTGCTGGTTGCGGTGGAAGACCTCGGCGTAGCCCGCGAGGGAGTCGATACCCTCCTGGATCCGCGCGCCGGCGGAGTCGTTGAGCCCGATGATGGGCGCGCCGACCTCCATCGCCTCGTCCATCACCTTACAGACCTTCTCGGCGAACACTTCCCCGAGGGAGCCACCGAAGACGGTGAAGTCGTGGGCGAAGACGAAGACCGTGCGCCCGTCGACGTCGCCGTAGCCCGTGACCACGCCGTCGCCCGAAACTTTCCGCTCGTCCATGTCGAAGTTGGTCGAGCGGTGCGTGCGGAGCTGGTCGAACTCGTGGAAGGTGTCGTCGTCGAGGAAGTAGTCGATCCGCTCGCGCGCGGTCTTCTTTCCCCGCTCGTGCTGGGCCTCGATGCGCTCCTCGCCGCCCCCGAGCGCCGCCGCCCGCTTTCGCTCCCGGAGCTCCTCGATGGGGCTCCCGTCGTCGGCATCGTCGCTCATCGCCACACCCCGTCGAACCTGGCCATACCCCATCATCGATTCGGGGTGGAAAAGGGATTGCGATACCCCGGACGGGAGTGCCGTCGGCCACGGGTAGTAGTAGGTCGGGGTCGAACGGGGTCGCATGAGCGACGACCTCCCCCCGATACTCGACATCCGGGACGCGCTCGACGACATCGAAACCAGCGCCGACGCCGACGTCGCCGACGACCTCGACGCGATCCGGACACGGCTCGACGAACTCGAAGGCCGCGACCGGGCGGACGAACAGTCGGTGGTCGACGACCTCGACGGGCTCGTGCTCGGACTCCGGGAATCGCTCGACGGCGAAGCCGACCGCCGGGCGGAGGGCGTCCAGAATCGTCTCCGAACCTACCGGGACGCGCTGCACGACACCTCGACCACCCTCTCGCTGTCGGGGGCCGAACTCCGTGACGGATCGGGGGATCGTGCCGGCATCGTGGACCACGCGGGCGAGACCGTGAACCTCGTCGGCACGCTCGTCAACGGGGGCGACGCACGCGCGGCGGTGGTCTCGCTCGCCTTTCACGACGACGATGGAGCACCGGTCCGGAAGGTCGAGAGCCACGAGGTGGGTCTCGACCCGGACGAGCGCCGCGACGTCGATTTCACCGTCTACGTCCCCGAGAACGCGACGTACTACGCCACCACGGCGCTCGACGCCGACGACCCGCGGGCGACGAGCGACGCGGACGTCCCCGACGGGAACGAGTAGCCCGGGAACCGCCTACCGAAGCGGGCCGGGAATGATGAAGTAGTCGCCCGCCTCCGGCGTGAGGAACAGGTCCCGGAAGTTGAGGACGACCACGACGACCACCACGGCGAGGATCACCGTCCGGAGGCCCCAGAGCCACACCGTCGCGAGCGAATCGGCGCTCGAACCGGTCCGGAACTCCGCGACGGCGTCCTCGCCGAGCACCCAGCCGACGAAGACCACGACGCCGAGCACCGTGAGGGGGAGCAACAGCGAGACACCGACGCCGTCGAACCAGCTCAGCCACGCGGTGTCCCACGCCGACGGGATCCCGAGAACGAAGGCCACACCACCGAGCGTCGCCGCCGTTCGCCCGCGCAAGAAGCCGTAGTTGTCGACGAGGAACGCCACGGCGGCTTCGAGCAGGCTGATCGAGGACGAGAGCGCCGCGATCAACACCACGCCGAAGAAGACGATGCCGACGATCTGACCGACGATGTCCCCACCGGGGAGGTTCGCCATCGCGGTCGGGATCGAGACGAACACCGCGCCGGGCCCGCTCGTGCTCGCCGAGACGCCCTGGGCGAACAGGAGCGGCAACACCACGAGCCCCGCGATCACGCCGATGGCGGTGTTCGCGATACCGATGGTGACCCCGTCGGCGAGGAGGCTATCGTCCTCGCCGAGGTAGGAGGCGTAGGTTATCATCACGCTGAACCCGACCGAGAGCGAGAAGAACGCCTGCCCGAACGCCGCCGGCAGCACAGTCCCGGCGTTCGAGACGATGGCGTTCAGGTCGGGCTCTAGGAAGAACGCGTAGCCCTCGCCCGCACCGGGGAGGGTCGCCGCGAAGATAGCGAGGCCCACAAGCAGGATCACGATCGCCGGCACCATCACCTTGGTCGCGAGTTCGATGCCGTCCTCGATGCCGAGCGCGACGACCCCGACCGTGATCGCCATGAAGACCACGTGGGTGATGACCGACGACGACCCCACGGAGATCGCCCCGAAGTAGCCCTCGGGCGCGGCGAGCGCTGCCCCGGTGATCGAGCCGCCGATGTACCGGATCACCCAGCCGCCGATCACGCTGTAGTACGAGAGCGTCCAGAAGGAGGCGACGATACCCAGCGCGCCGACCACCCACCACGCGGGATGGTTGAGTTTCTTGAACGCGCCGATCGCGCTGGTGTTCGCGCGCCGGCCGATCACGAACTCGCCGAGCAGTACCGGGATCCCGATCAACAGCACCGCGAAGAGGTAGACGACGAGGAACGCCGCCCCGCCGTTCGCCGACGTCTGGAACGGAAATCGCCAGATGTTGCCCAGTCCGACCGCGCTTCCGACCGCCGCGAGGATGAACCCCGCCCGGGTCGTCCAGGTCTCACGTGTTGCCATGGATGCCGGGTTCCAAACCCGTGGACAAAAGCGTTTGTGAAACGATCGCGTGGTTCGGCCCCGCCGGAGGGCGTATTTCGACCCCGTCAGGTTAGGGAGACAACACGAGTTTGCCGAAGAAGCTGTCCTCGAGCACCGCGCGCTGGGCCTCGCCCGCCTCGTCGAGGTCGTACTCCCGCGCCACGTCGACCGTCAGTTCGCCCTCGTCCATGAGGTAGGCCAGCCGTCGAAGCGCGACCCCGAGGTCCGGCGTGTTGAACATCGACATGAACTGGTAGGAGACGTCCTTGCTCCGGGCGACGCCGTCGTGCTCGAATCCCACCTGCGGGTCGTTCTCCCCGATCCCCACCACCCGCGCACCGGTCGCCGCGACCTCCGCGTCGAACTGGAGGTAGTCGTCGAGGCGGTGGTCGAGGATCACGTCGACGCCCCCCGTCGCGCCGGGGCGGTCGCTCGCGGCCTCGCACACCGCGTCCGCGAGGTTCTCTTCCGAGTAGTCCAGCACGACGTCCGCCCCGAGGTCGGTCAGTCGGTCGCGGTAGCCGGGGCTGGCGGTCGTGACGACGTGTGCGCCCGCCGCGGCCGCGATCTGGACCGCGACGTGGCCGACCCCGCCGCTGCCGCCGTGGACCAGACAGGTCTCGCCGGGTTCGAGGCCCGCGTGGTCGACCAGCGCGCGCCACGCGGTGGCCGCGACGACCCCCGCCGCGCCCGCCTCGGTCGCGTCCACCCCGTCGGGGAGCGCCACGAGATACTCCGTCGGAACGGTGGCGTACTCCGCGTAGCTACCCTGGTGGCTCCGGCCGATCCCGGTGCCGTAGACCCGGTCGCCGTCCTCGAACCCCTCGACACCCTCTCCGACGACAACCACCTCGCCCGCGAAGTCGATACCGGGCGTCATCGGGAGGGTGAACGGCTCGTACGACCCCTCCCGGAAGTAGGTGTCGACGGGGTTCACGCCCGCCGCGTGGACCTCCACCAGTACTTCGTCGTCGGCGGGTTCGGGCCGTTCGACCTCGTCGACCTGGAGCACGTCGGGGCCACCGTGGTCGTGAAAGCGGACTGCGCGCATGGACCCCAATGGACGGCGGGCGAGGAAAAGCCATCGGCGTCGGGTCCGGTCCGTCAGCGCTTTCCGGGGCGGGGGGCTACCGACGTCGATGCGGCTGATCGCCCACCGCGCGTTCGCCAGCTGCTACCCCGAGAACACCCTCGTCGCGATCGAGCGGGCGGTTCCCGACGCCGACATGATAGAGCTCGACGTCCGGCGGTGTGGTTCGGGCGAGCTCGTGGTGGTCCACGACGAAGTCGTCGACCGGATCTCCGCGGGAGTGGGCCGGGTCGACGAGCTCTCCAGCGCCGACCTCTCGAACCTCGACGTGTTCGAGACGGGTACGGGCGTGCCGACGCTCGACGAGGCCGCCGCGGCGATCCCCGCCGACACCGGGATCGTGCTCGAACTCAAGGAGCGCGGGATCGCCGACGACGCGGTGGCCGCCGCCTCCACGGTCGAGAACGAGGTCATCGTCTCGTCGTTCGACGCGGCGGCGCTCGACCAGCTCACCGTCGACGACCCGACCGTCGAACTCGGCTACCTCCTCGGGTTGAACCCCGACCGCGACTTCGAGCACGCGCTCGACCTCGACTGCGCCTACCTCCACCCCCACTGGGGCCACCTGCTCCTGACGGACGCCGTCGACCGCGCCCACGACACCGACATGAAGGTGAACGTCTGGACGATCGACACCGCGTTCGTCGCCGGCCTCCTCGAACGAAAGGGGATCGACGGCGTGATCGCCGACTCGCCCGACGTGCGGTGAGCTCCCGTCGGTGACGTCGGGCTACCGACGACGGCGAAAGTGGCGGTTTTATGCGGGCCGCGCCCGGCCGTCCTAGCGATGCGACTGCACGAGTATCAGGCAAAGGAGGTGTTCGCCGAGGCCGGGATGCCGATCCCGGACTCAGAACTCGCCGAAACCACAGAGGAGGTCGTCGAGGCGGCCGGATCGGTCGGCTATCCGGTCGCGGTGAAAGCACAGGTCCACGTCGGCGGCCGCGGGAAGGCCGGCGGGATCGAGCTCGTCGAGAACGACGAGGAGGCCCGCGAGGCCGCCGAGTCGATCCTCGGGATGGACCTCAAAGGCTACACCGTCGAGCGCGTGCTGGTCGAGGCCGCGGTCGACTTCGTCAACGAGCTCTACGTCGGCGTGACGATGGACCGCGGCGAGGGCAAGCCCGTCGCGATGGTCTCCTCCGAGGGTGGCGTGGAGATCGAGACCGTCGCCGAGGAGACCCCCGAAGCGATCGCACGCGAACACGTCGACCCCGCCTTCGGGATGCATCCCTACCAGGCGCGCCGTGCGGTCTTCGACGCGGGCGTCGATCAGGACGTCGCGACCGACGTCGCGAGCGTGCTCACCACGCTCTATCAGCTCTGGGACGACCGCGACGGGTCGGACGTCGAGGTCAACCCGCTGATGATCACGAGCGACGACGAGGTCGTGGCGGCCGACGCCGTCATGAACATCGACGACGACGCGCTGTTCCGCCAGCCCGACCTCGCCGACATCGAACAGTCCTCCTACGAGAACGACCTCGAAGCCAAGGCCGGCGAGTACGGCTTCGACTACGTCCGCCTGGAGGGCAACGTGGGCATCATCGGCAACGGCGCGGGCCTCGTGATGACCACCCTCGACCTCGTGGACTATTACGGCGGTGAACCCGCCAACTTCCTCGACGTGGGCGGCGGCGCGAAGGCCGAGCGGATCGCGAACGCGCTCGACATGGTCTTCTCCGACGACAACGTCGAGAGCGTGGTCTTCAACATCTTCGGTGGGATCACCCGCGGCGACGAGGTCGCGAAGGGGATCAACAACGCGCTCGAACAGTTCGACGAGATACCGAAACCCGTCGTGGTGCGACTCGCCGGAACGAACTCCGAGGAAGGAATGGAAATCCTGAACGCAGACCTCGTCCAGGTCGAAGAGACCCTCGAAGGAGCCGTGCAACGCGCCGTCGAGAACGCTGACAGTGCCTCCGTCACGGAGGGGTCGCGATGAGCGTGCTCGTCGACGACGACACCCGCGTCGTCGTCCAGGGCATCACGGGCGGCGAGGGCAAGTTCCACACCGGCCAGATGCAGGACTACGGAACCAACGTCGTCGCGGGCGCGGTGCCCGGACGCGGTGGTGAAGAAGTCGAAGGCGTCCCCGTCTACGACACCGTCGACGAGGCCGTCGAGGCCGAGGACGCCAACGCCTCCGTCATCTTCGTGCCGCCGGCGTTCGCCGCCGACGCGGTCTTCGAGTCCCTCGATTCGGACCTCGACCTCGCGGTGGCGATCACCGAGGGCATCCCCACGCAGGACATGGCGAAAGTCAACAAGCGCCTCTCGGAGGTCGACACCCACCTCATCGGGCCGAACTGCCCCGGGATCATCACCCCCGGCGAGGCCAAACTCGGTATCCTGCCGGGCGACATCTTCTCGTCGGGTAACGTCGGCTTCATCTCCCGCTCGGGTACTCTGACCTACCAGGTGGTCGACAGCCTCACCGACCGCGGACTCGGTCAGTCGACCGCCATCGGCATCGGCGGCGACCCGATCATCGGGACGGGCTTCACGGACGCGCTTTCACTGTTCGAAGACGACCCGGACACCGACGCGATCGTGATGTGCGGCGAGATCGGCGGCGAGGACGAGGAGCAGGCCGCCGCGTACATCGACAGCGAGATGGAGACACCTGTTGCGGGCTTCATCGCTGGCCGGACCGCCCCGCCGGGCAAGCGGATGGGCCACGCGGGAGCCATCGTCTCGGGTTCGGGAACCGGCACCGCCGAGAGCAAGATCGACGCGCTCAACGACGCCGGCGTTCCCGTCGGCGACACCCCCGAGGAAGTCGCCGAGAACGTCGAAGACCTGCTGTAGGCCGTCGAGGACGAGTTCGAATTTTCGCGGATCGGGGCGTGTTTTTCGAGAAAGCAGTCGCAGTATCTCCGTCTGCGTTCGTCGTTAGTTATCGCTGAGGAGCGGTCGGCGCTACGGCCGTCGTCGGGCGAACAGCGCCGCGCCGAGCAGCGCGATGGCCGCCCCGACGACACCGAATCCGGGGCCGTTGCTCGACGTCGTTTCGCCGCCAGCGGTCGCGTTTTCGGAGTCACCGCTTCCAGCCGCGGTCGCTCCGCCTGCGGCCGTGGTCTCGTCGGCTTCCGCACCGCCGGCCGTCGCTTCAACCGATGTCGCCTCCGCCTCGCTCGACGTGGCCGCGTCGACGGACGTGCCCCCGTCCGTTGCGACCGCGCCGGTGCTCGTGGCCGCCGTGCTCGCCGTCCCACTGGAGGTCGTCGACGTGCTGGCCGTCGTGTTCTCGACGGTCGTGAGGTTCGCCTGCTGCATTGCCTCGGGATGGAGCGCGCTCGCGACCGTCACCAGCGGAGCCACCAGTCGTGGGCCGGGCTGGCTGATGTAGTTCGCGTTCACGGTCACCGTCTGATTTCGCTGGACCGCTGCGGTGCTGGCGTAAGGCTCCCCCGTTGGGATCGTTGCAGGGCTCGACGTGACGATCCACTGCGGGTTGCGCTCGGCGATCGTCTCGTTGCTGATCTGCTGGTAGCCCTCGATGCCGGCGTTCACCGCGATGTTGTCGCCGCCCGCGGTCTCGACCACGTCGTTGATGAAGGTGTTGTTGCCCACCGCGAACCCGCCGGACTGCGGGTAGAGCACGCGTGGATTCTCCTCGTCCTCGACGGCTTCCTCGACCGCGCTCACCGTCTCCTGGGTCTCGTTGACGGTCTCGGCCGCCGCCGAGCACGAGCCGACGAGGCGACCCGTCGTGTTCACGTCGTCGTAGACGTCGTCGATCGACCCCGCCTCAGTGGATTTGTAGACCGTGAGGCCCGCACCGCGGAGGGTCTCGACCGTCTCGTTCGGGATGATGTTCGCCGCGACCACGAGGTCCGGGTCGGTGCCCACGACCCGCTCGGTGGCGACGGTGTAGCCGTCGGCCTGATAGACATCAGTTCGGTTCTGCGACCCATCGAGGTACGACGTCGTCGGGCCCTGGGGCATCCCGACGACCTTGTCCTGCGCCCCGATCGACCACATGATCTGGGCGGTGCTCGCGCCGATCGCCACCACGCTCTCGGGTTCGCCGTCTATCGTGACGTTGGCTCCCGTCGCGTCGGTCGCCGAGACCGGGAACGAACAGGTCTCGGTCGCCGTCTGTGCCGGTGCGGGGCCGAGCGCGGCGTTCGGTCCCGTCGATACCGCCGCGACCGGCGCGATGCCGGCCATCGTCACTGCGAGGACGAGCAGCGCCCCCACCATCGTGCGTCTCATGTCCTCGGAACGTGCGGCGGTACTCAATAAATATTTATCTAACCCAATCCGAGTTGGCTTCGTGGGAGAGACGTCTACGACGCGTGACGAGCCGACCGCCATCCGTCCGGCACGCGTCGGGAGCCGTGCGATCGCGTGGTCGGTCGGGCTCGTGGTCGCGCTCGTCGCCGTCGTCATCGCGAGCGCGGCGCTCGGTCCGGTGGGGATCGAGTACCCCGTCGTCGCGATGGTGCTTCTCGACGCCCTCCCTCGGCTCTCGTTTTCGGTGCCGGACACCGCCGCGACGATCGTGATGAAGATTCGCCTCCCGCGGATCGCGCTCGCCGCGATCGTGGGATTCGCGCTCGGAGCCGCCGGCACGGTGATGCAGGGGTTCTTCCGCAACCCGATGGCCGACCCCTCGATCATCGGGGTCTCGACCGGGGCGGCGACGGGCGCGGTCGCGTGGATCGTGGTCCCCGTCGTGATCCCCTTCGGCCTCGGTCTCCAGGGGGCGGCGTTCGCGGGCGCGCTGATCGCGGCCTTCGGGGTCTACCTCATCGCCACCGAGCGCGGGCGAACACCGGTCGCCACCCTCCTGCTCGCGGGCGTCGCGGTCCAGACCTTTCTGGGGGCGGTGATATCCTACCTCCTGATCAACTCGGGCGAGAGCCTCGAACGCGTGACCTACTGGCTGATGGGCCACCTCCACAACGCCTCCTGGGGCGACGTGACCACCACGTTCCCGCTCGCCCTCGTCGTCTTTCTCGTCCTCCTCGCCTACACCCGCGACCTCAACGTTCTCCTCCTCGGGGAGAACGAGGCCCACTCGCTCGGGATCGAGGTCGAGCGCAGCAAACGCGTCCTCCTCGCGCTGTCGAGCGTGCTCACCGCCGCCGCGGTCGCCGTCTCGGGCGTGATCGGCTTCGTCGGTCTCATCGTCCCGCACGTGATGCGCCTCCTCGTCGGACCCGACCACCGGATCCTGCTCCCGACGAGCGCGCTCGCAGGGAGCGTCTTCCTGGTGGCCGCCGACACCCTCGCGCGCTCGGGGCCCGCCGAGCTCCCGGTGGGGATCGTGACGGCGGCGGTCGGCGCGCCCTTCTTCCTCTACTTGCTCCGTCGTCGGGAGGTGCGTGCGCTGTGATCGAGGTCCGCGACCTCGGGGTGTCCTACGGCGACGTGGACGCGCTGTCCGGGGTCGACCTCGCCGTCGAGCCGGGCGAGGTCGTCGGCCTCGTCGGCCCGAACGGTGCGGGCAAGACCACGCTGCTGGGCGCGGTCAACGGGCTGGTCACCCCCACGACCGGCACCGTCGCGGTCGGCGGCGACGACGTGTCCCGGCTATCGGCGCGTGCGCTCGCCCGTCGGGTGGCGACGGTCCCCCAGCAGACCGACCTCTCGTTCGCGTTCCCGGTTCGTGAGGTCGTGGCGATGGGCCGAACGCCCTATCGCTCGCGGTTCGAGCGCGTCACGGACGAGGACCGGGAACACACCCGGCGCGCGATGGAGCGCACGGACGTGGCGCGCTTCGCCGACCGCCGGATCGACGAGGTCAGCGGCGGCGAGCGCCAGCGGGTGGTGTTCGCGCGGGCGCTGTGTCAGGACCCGGACGGACTGCTGCTCGACGAACCCACCGCGAGCCTCGACATCAACCACCAAGTGCGCCTGCTCTCGCTCCTCCGGGCGTTCGTCGCCGAGGGCCGGGCGGCGCTGTGTGCGATCCACGACCTCTCGCTCGCCGCCCGGTTCTGTGACCGGCTGGTGTTGCTCGCGGGCGGCACGGTGCTCGCCAGCGGGAGCCCCGGGGAAGTGCTGACGGAGTCGAACGTCGAGCGCGCGTTCGACACCCGCGTCGCGGTGACGCGTCACCCCGTCACGGGAACCCCTGACGTCACGGCACTCGCGGGTGCGGAGGGTCGACGCCTCGACGCGCTCGCGGCGGACGACCGTTGAACTCGGGGAGAAAGCTACAGCGTCGGTCGCTCGTCGGCGGCCGGTGGGTCGGTCGTGGACCCGGCGACGTTGCTGAGACAGGTGGTCACGAGGGCGTTGACGCGCTTCGGGTCGGGCACGTCTCGAAGCGCGAGGTTGACCCCGCCGGTGCCCGCGGTGTAGACCGCGATGTCGCCGTAGGACAGCAGCCGTTCGACCGTCGACTGGTCGAACGAGGTGTTCTGCACCCGGTCGAATCGGACCTGCGTGACCGTTCGCGAGAACAGGCCCGTCTTCTCGTAGACCGCTTTGGTGGTGAAGACGTACCGCGTACTCCAACGGGTGAGGTAGGCCCAGGAGCCGATACAGAGCCCGATCGGAACCGAGACGAGCGGGAGCCACGACGGGCCGGGGAGTGACCCGAGCCGCGAGAGCCAGACCCCGGCGATACAGAGCCCGAAGCCGACCGCGACCGCGGGGAGGGCGGGATAGGTACTCGGGGTGCCGGCCCAGAGCACGCGCTCGTCGCCCGTGAGGTGAACCCACTCGACCGACCCCGCCGCCGAACTCATGTCGTTCCGTTAGGCGCGGCATCGTCTTACGGGTTTTGAACCCGAGCGAGACCGACCGACCATCGATGGTCGATGGAGAAGGGTTACGTTCGTGATGGTTGCCGCCGCGAGTACGATGATTTTTATTCTCCACCGTCGAGGCTCAGGTATCGTGAGTGATCAGCCCGGTTCTCGGGGGAGCAGTAGTGGGAGATGCCAACCGCCGCGCTCCGGTGACGGGACCGGATCCGAGAACGGGACCGACCGGAGCGGTGTGCCCGCGGACGCGACGGTGGCGGGACTCGACGCCCACGAGCGCTCGGTCTCGATCATCATCCCGACGTACAACGAACGCGAGAACATCGAACAGGTCGTCGAACGGTGTCGGGACGCGCTCGCCGAGTACCGCTTCGAGATCGTCGTGATCGACGACGACTCGCCCGACGAGACCTGGCGGTTCGTCGAGGACGAGTACGAGGGGCTGGAGGTGGTGCGGGTGGTCCGCCGAACGGAGGAGTCGGGGCTCGCGACCGCGGTCTCGCGAGGGTTCGACGAGGCGACCTACGAGCTGTGTGCGGTGATCGACGCCGACCTCCAGCACCCCCCCGAGAAGCTCCCAGAGCTCATCGCGGCGTTCGACTCCGGGGCCGACATCGTGATCGGAAGCCGTCACGTTCCCGGCGGCGGCGTCGAGAACTGGTCGCGGTTCCGACGGCTCGTCAGCCGCGGTGCGATGACGATCGCGAAGGCCGCGCTGCCACCGACGCGCGGCATCTCGGACCCGATGAGCGGTTTCTTCGCGGTTCGTCGCGAGATCCTCGCCGGGGTCTCGCTCGCGCCGACCGGCTACAAAATATTGCTCGAGATCCTCCTGAAGTGCGAGTACGACCGCGTCGTCGAGGTGCCGTACGTCTTCACCGAGCGCGAGCGCGGCGAGTCGAAGCTCTCGGCTGGCGAGTACCTCGGTTTCCTCGAACACGTCTACGACCTCCGGCGGGACGGCTACGCGGTCCGGGACCCCCACGCCGCCGTCTCGGTCGACCGAAACCAGCAGTGACCGCGGGCGGGATTCCCGAAACGAACCAATAACCCTAAGCCGGGCTACCCGTATTTCCCGGTACCGAAATGCCCTCCCTCTCGCGCCAACGTCTCGGGGTGGCCCTGGTCCTCGTCGCCGTCGTCGCCGTCGCGGGTTCGCTCGCGGTGAGCGCCGCCACCGGGCCGTCGGCCATCTCCAACGCCAATGCCAACGACAGCGCCGACCGCGGCAAAACCGTCGTCGGGATGCAGGCCGCCGGCCGTGTCTCGATGTTCGACTCGAACGGCAGTCGGCTCTGGACCTTCGGCACCCCCGACACCGACTACTTCGACGTCACGGTGCTCGACAACGGCTCGGTGCTCACGGGCTACATCACCGAGGGCGAACAGGAGTGTGGCCAGTACGAAGCCCCGTGTGCGCGGACGGGGTTCCAGATAATCGACCCCGGCCCCGACGCCAACCCCGACCCGCAGGTCACGAGCGAGTGGTCGTTCCCGGTTCCCGAGATGCTCAACAACGAGGTCCACGACGTCGAGCCGCTCCCCTCCGGCGAGTTCATCATGACCGACATGGCGAACGAGCGGGTCTTCACCGTCGCGCCGAACGGCACGACGACGTGGCAGTGGAACGCGAGCGAGCGCTACGACGCACCCGACGACCCCGTCAGCACCGACTGGCTCCACATCAACGACGTCGACCGGATCGGTGAGGGTCGGTACATGGTGTCGGTCCGGAACGCCAACCAGCTCCTGATAATCCAGCGCGGCGAGGGCGTCGTCGACGTCATCAACGAGGACACCGGCGACGCGGACGACGCGATCTGCAAGGAGAACAACGGCCTCCGTGACTTCAGCAACGACTCGGGCGGCGACGTGCTCTGTGGCGACCCCGAGGTCATGAACCACCAGCACAACCCGCAGTACCTCGGACCGGACGCGATCATGGTCGCCGACTCCGACAACAACCGGATCGTCGAACTCCACAACGAGAGCGGGGGCTGGGACGTCGCCTGGGGCGTCGACTCCTCGAACGACCGGGGCTACAGCTGGCCGCGCGACGCCGACCGCCTTCCCAACGGGAACACCCTGATCACCGACTCGCGCAACGACCGCGTCGTGGAGGTCACACCCAACGGCACGACAATCTGGACCGCCGATACCGGGAGATGGCCCTACGAGGCCGAGCGGTTGCCCGCTCAGGAGACCCTCAACGACAGTAGCCTCCCGCGGATGAACGCCAGCGCCGACTCCGGCACGATCGGCGGTGCGGAGACCAGCATCCCGTTCGTGGGCCAGGCCTACGCGGGGCTCTCGTACGTGGTCTCGCTCCCGCTCTGGTTCGCGCCGTGGCACATCGCGGTCGTCGTCGTGGGCCTGCTGCTCACCATCGTCGGTGGCGGCCTGGTCTGGAGCGGACGGCGGCGAGCCCCCTGAAACGTCGGCAGAAACGCGGACACGGGTGGTATCTTCTACGCCGGGCACATGCAGGCCGGATCATCATGGCTGCGTCACCCCACCGTCCGGTATGGCAAGTGGAACGTATCCGACGAACGAGGACGGATCGCCGGTGTGTGCCAGACCGACCCCCAACGGGGTCTGTCTCCACGAGGTTTCGGTCCCCGGTGCGCCGTGTGCGGACCACCGCGGTCACAGTCCGGTCGAAGCAGCGGAGGTCGTTTGGCGGCCGCGTGACCCCGAGTGGACCCTGTAGCGCGCTCGACGCCTACTCCATGTAGCCGAGGTTCCGAAGCCGCTCTTGAACGTCGTCGTCGCGTTCGACGCCGCCGGTGTCGGCGACGTCGATGCTGTCGAGTCGCTCGTCGAGCGCCGCGTGGAGGTCGGCCCACTCCTCACCGTCGAGGTCCGTGACCGGTGCTTCCTCGCCGGGGTCGGCGTCGAGGTCGAAGCCCTCGATACCGTCGGCGGTGTAGATCAGCTTCCGCGCCGGGGTCCTGACCCCGACCTGGAGCTCGTCGGGGTCGAGCCGACCCGGCTGGGTGGGTGACGAGGCGACCTCCGAGATCGCGTCCGCCGTCTCGATCCCCTCGCCCTCGACCGCCGGTCGAAGCGACCGACCCTGGTAGGAGTCGGGGGCCTCGACGCCGGCGTAATCGAGGATCGTGGGTGCGATGTCGACGTGGCGGACCTGCTCCTCGACGACGTCGGCGTTCGCGCCGTCGGGCGGGCGAACCAGGAACGGGACGTGAACGAGCTCGTCGTAGAGGGCGGGTTCGTGGCCGACCTGGCCGTGTTCGAACAGCGCCTCGCCGTGGTCGGCGGTCACAACCACGAGGGTATCGTCGTCGACGGCCCGGAGGAGCTTACCGACCTTCTCGTCGGCGTGGCGGACCGACGCGGCGTAGAGCCCGCGGATGACCTCGCGCTCGCGCTCGGAGAACGACTCGGGGTCGTGTTGGGCGCGGGTGACGAGCTGGGAGGGCGTGGTGTCGGTCTCGGGGACGCCGACGGCCTCGCGGTGGTGTTTCGGCGGGGTGTAGGGCGCGTGGGGTTCGAGGAGGTGCGTCCAGACGAAGGTGTCCCCGCGAGCGTCGTCGAGCGCCTCGCGTGCGACCTCGATCTCGGCGGCGTCGCCCGTCACCATTCGCAGCGGACCCTGAACGTAGCGGTAGGCCGACTGGACCGCGCGATAGACCGGGCTGTCGAGCGAGAAGTTCTCGAGGAGGAACTGCCGGCCCCGTTCGAGTCCTGGCAATCCGAACTCGCCGACGTCGCGGTAGTCGTCATAGCCCCGACCGTAGCCGTACTTCTCGCCGAGCCACGGGTTTGCGTGCGCACCGACGCAGTGCCAGCCGTTCGGGGAGAGGGCCTCGCTGACCAGGGTCCGGTCGGCACTCAGTTCCTCGTAGCCACCGTAATCGAGCGGGAGCGCCGAGGTGAACACCGCCGGGAAGGCGTAGGGCGTGGCCGGGCCGTGGCTCACGGCCTGTGAGAACACGGTGCCCTCCGCCGCGAGGCGGTCGAGGTTCGGGGTGTGTTCGCCGACCGATCCCGGCATGAACGAGGCGTGGTCGGCACGCCACGCGTCGATGGTGAGCAGGAGCGTCTTCATTGTCCGATCCGCTCGCTCGTGGGTGAACTGTTTTACTATTCGGTGGCGTGTCCCCACGGTCAAAACGTGGTCACGTATACCACGATGGACGTGTGATCACACACCGGACGGACGATGGGCATCCAACGGCAGGATCGTCCGAAACCCCCGTTTTCGTTGGTCTGACCGCCCGAGGGTCCGATAGGCAATACTTAATTGGCTCCGGTCTGTTCTTTCGCGCAATGATTTCGTCCTCCGCCGAGCGCCCTCCTCGTTCCACCGGACCGCAACGACGCACGGACGCCCTCGAAACTCACCCGTCGTTCTGAGATGTCCGGTACACGCGTCGTTCTCTGTCCCCACCTCTCGGTCGAACACTACCGTGGCGGCGAGAAGTGGGTCTGCTCGCTCGCCAACCGTCTCGCCAGCGACGGCGTCGACGTCTCGGTCCGTGCCCTCCCCTACGCGCCCGGTGGCGAGCGCCGCGTCGCGGTGCGGGACGTGCTCGACCCCGACATCCCCTATCGCGAGGCCTGGCACCACGACCTCTCCGAGTTCGACACCGCGTACATCTTCTACAACCCCTTCTCCGAACTCTTCTTCTCCGGCGGTGGCACCCGGATCGCGGGCGTCCACTCCTGGGTGTTCGTCTCGCGGAAGCTCTACGAGGCCCACTACGGTGCGGTGCCCACGGCGGTCAAACTCCTCTATCGAACCGTCGGCAAACGCGACCTCTCGCGGTTCGACGTCGTCCACTCCGTGACCCCGGCCTACGACTCCCCGCACCCGAACACGGTCCACATCCCGAACTTCGTCGACACCGACCGGTTCTCGCCCGACAACGCACCGCTCGACGACGAGTTCACCGTCCTCACCACCGC
Source organism: Halococcus hamelinensis 100A6 (assembly GCF_000336675.1). Lineage (NCBI taxonomy): Archaea > Methanobacteriati > Methanobacteriota > Halobacteria > Halobacteriales > Halococcaceae > Halococcus > Halococcus hamelinensis. Next base: position 51,035 of record NZ_AOMB01000023.1, read on the forward strand.
CGCCCACATCCGCGAGAAGGGCTGGGACACGATACAGGACGTGGCCGAGCGGCTTCCATCGAACGTTCGAGTGGTGACGACCGGCGAGGGCGCGGGGGAGGTCGAGGGACTCGGCTTCCTCGACGAGGACGAACTCGCCGCGGCCTACGCCCGTGCGCACGTCGTGCTCCACCCCGCCCGGGTCGACACCGACAGCATGGTGATAAACGAGGCGTGTGCCTCCGGAACCCCCGTGGTGACGACCCCGCTCTCGACGCACGTCCGGGAGAACGAGGCGGTGTTGCAGGCCGAAACCCCGCGCGGGATGGCCCACGCGATCGCGCTCCTGCACAGCGAGTGGGCTCACGACGACGGCTACGCCGAGCGGTGTGACCGCGCCCGTTCGGAGGGCGAGTCCCACGCCATCGAAGCGGTCTATCCCAAACTCAAGGACCTGCTGCTCTCGCCGCCGACCCGCGAGCGCGGCGGTGACCGAACGGAGGTCCACACGTGAGCGTGCTCGACGAGGTCCGCGAGCGCTCGCTGTTCGACCCCCAGAACAAGCGACTCGTGTTGTACATCGCGGTCGGTCTGGTCGGGGCTGCGATCAATCAGGCCGTCACCGTCGGCAGCTTCAAACTCGGGGTTCCCTATCTGATCGCCGGGGTACTCGGACGCGTTCTCAGTACGCTCTCGAACTACGTGATGAACGACAGCGTGACGTGGCGCGGCCGCGGTGCGGCGGGCTTCGGTCAGTGGTGCTGGCGCGGCGTGAAGTACGTCGCCACCCGTCTCGTGGGTATCGGTATCGGGACCGTTGCACTCGTCGTCTTCTATGACTTCCTGGGGATCCCGTTCTTCTGGGCGAACCTCCTGTCGATGGGTGTCGGCCTGCTCTGGGGCTTCGGCGCGAGCGAGAAGTGGGTCTGGAGTACGGAGGACTCCTCCTGGTCGCTCGACTCCGTGAAGCAGTACTTCGGCGAGGACAAGCGTGAGTAGGCTCTCGGAATCGATCGGCCGCGAGAAAAGCGACACGTCGTTCACCGACCGGGTGACCGGCGCGCTGCCGGCCCGCAACGACCCGACGTGGCTGGTCGTCCTGCTCGCGCTGGCGCTGTTCGTCGGTTTCTCGGTATACACCTCGCTTCTGCACGTCCGCTTCGCGACCACGGGGGCCGACCTCGGGGCGTACACCCACATGTTCTCCTCGACGCTCAACGGGGAGGGCTGGCTCGACAACGGCAAGTACCGCGTCGAACTCCTCTCGTCGTCGTACTGGGGCGCGCACTTCTCGCTGACGTTGCTCGCCTTCATCCCGCTGTTCGCGCTGGTGCCCTCGGTCTACACCCTCCTGGTGGTGAAGTGCTTCGTGCTCGCGGCGAGCGTCGTGGTGCTCTGGGTGCTCGCCCGCGACCGGCTCGGTGCCCGTCTCGGCGGGGTCGTGACGCTCTCGTACGCGTTCAACCCGTTCCTCTGGTCGGCGTGGTCGTTCGATTTCCAAGAACAGATCCTGATCCCGCCCCTCCTGTTCGCGGCCTACTACTGCTATCGGAAGGACCGAACCCTCGCCTTCCTCGTCCTCTTCTCGCTGGTGTTGTTCACCAACGAGTTCGTGATCTTCCCCGCGATCGGCTTCACCGCTGGGCTCGCGGTCGCGGCGGTCCTCGCGGGTCGGGCGCGCGAGAAGGCCCCGGCCATCGTCGGCGCGGTGGTCACCCTCGGGCTGGCGCGGTTCGTCTCCAGCACCGTGATCGAACACTTCAGTCGGGCGAGCGGGCTCCCGGTCTACGTGATCGCCGAACCCCTCCAGGCGTACGTCCAGAGCGGGACGCGGGTGTCGATCCTCGACCTCCTCGGCGTCGTGCTCGCGAACCCCACCGTTCTGATCGATTCGGCGACGTTCGCGGTCGAGGACAAACTCCTCTTCTTCGCGGCGTTCATGCTCCCCGTCCTCTTCCTCGCGCTGTTCGACGAACTCTCGTTGTTCGCGCTCGGCCCGTACCTCGGCTTCGCTTGGATCTTCACCGGCGCGTCGAAGGCGGTCTACTTCGAGTTCGGTGCCCACTACCCGCTTTACCTCCTGCCGTTCGTCTACATCGGGGTCATCCACCTCCTCGCGCGGCTCTCGACCCGATTCGACGGGATCTCGATACCGTCACGGGCGGCGTTTTCGGGGGTCGCCACCGGCGTGCTGGTGCTCTGTCTCGTCGCAGGCATCGCCTCCGGCGGCGGCCACCTCGCAGCCCCGCCGCCGGCGGACGAGGACCACGACGCCGTCCTCCAGACGGCCATCGACTCGATCCCGGCGGACGCGACCCTGCTCGCCCAGAACGACATCTATCCCCACGTCGCCACCCGTCCCAACGCGAGCTTCATCGTGAGCCAGACGACGTTCGAGACCTACGAACAGCGATACGGACCGGTGTCGCCGGAGTACGTCCTGATCGATACGGACCTCAACCCGGACGCGTCCTGGGGACGAACCGTCCAGCGGAGCTTCGGTGAGCGCCTCGGCGACGAGTACGGGCTGCTTCGCTATCAGGACGGCGTCCAGGTCTACCAGCGGGGCTACGAGGGTCGGACCTACGGGGTGACACAGCGCGACCCGAGCCCGCGGACCTACGACGCGAGCGAGTTCGCGACCGAGAACGGGACCCAGGCGAACGGCACCCTCGTGAGCGAGGCGGGCTCCTCGGGCGAGTACGTCTGGTTCGGCCCCTACGACACCCTCGCGCCGGGCAACTACACCGCGACCTTCCGGGTCAACGTCTCCGGCGACGGCGACGACCCCGTGTTGCTGACGCAGGTCGCCGGCGGCGAGGACCACGTGGAGCTCGCGAACGCCACGGTCACGCCCGGCGACGGCTGGCAGAACGTCTCGGTGCCGTTCCGCCTGACCGAGAGCACCTCGGAGCTCGAGTACCGCGGGGTCAGACGGGGCGAGGGTCGGATCGTGCTGGACCGGGTGCGGATATCCTATCCGGAAACCGCAAACACCACGGAGGGCGGGGCGTGATGGAGGAGTACGCATGAGCACCGCCGACCACGTCAGGACCGCCGTCGACCGCCGGGTTCCCGACCGGGGGGACCCGGCGTGGTACGTCCTCGGGTTCGCCCTCCTGCTGTTCGTCGGCTTCTCGGTCTACATGTCGCTGCTCTACCGAAGCTACTGGCTCACTGGCGCGGACTTCGGTACCTACGTCCACATGTTCGCACAGACGGTCGAGGGGAACGGGTTCCTCGAACAGGGCAAGTACACCGCCCGTGGGCCCGAGAGCTCCTACTGGGGCGGACACTTCACCGCCACCCTGCTCGCCTTCCTCCCCGTGTACGCCCTCGTGGAGTCGCCGTACACCCTCATCGTCTCGAAGGCGTTCGTGCTCGCGGCGAGCGTTCCGATGTGCTGGAAGCTCGCGCGCGACCAGCTCAGTAGCACGCGGATCGCCGGGCTGGTGACCGCCTCCTACGCCCTCAACCCCTTCCTCTGGAACGCGTGGCTCTTCGACTTCCAAGAACAGATCCTCCTGCCGATCCTCCTGTTCGCCGGCTACTACGCCTACACCAAGCGCCGGTACGTCACGTTCGTGGTCTTCCTCACGCTGGTGTTGTTCACCAACGAGTTCACCGCGATCCTGGTCGGGGGCTTTCTGGTGGCGCTCGCGGTCATCGCCTACCGCGGGAACCGGCTCCGAGAGGAGGCCCCGATGCTCGCCGTCAGCGCCGTGATACTCGTGGTCTCGCGGGTCGTCGCGGGCTGGGCGATAGGGGTCTACACCGACTCCTCGGGCCTGCCGACCGACGTCGTCTCGCCGGCGTTCCAGGCCTACATCACGGGCTCGCGGGTCACGATCGGGAACCTCGTCGGCATCCTGTTCGCCCACCCCTCGCTCTTCGTCGACGCCATCGCGATCGACCTCTTCGACAAGGTGGTCTTCTTGATCCTCCTGCTCCTGCCGGTGTTGTTCCTCGCCGTGGCCGACGAGGTCACGGTGCTCTCGCTGGTCCCCTTCCTCGGGTTCGCGTGGGTCTTCGCCGGGCGCGACGTCTACTACACCTTCGGCGCACACTACCCCTTCTACCTCCTGCCATTCGTCTACATCGGGGCCATCAGAGTGCTCTCGCGGGTCGACCTCTCGCGACGGCCCGAGTTCGACACCGACGCGTGGTGGAACACGACCCGTGGGGTGCTCTCCGGACTGTTCGCGGTGATCCTCGTCGTGAACCTCGCCGTCGGGGTGGCGATGGGGGCCCAGAAGGACGCCGTCCCGCGCGGTGGCGACGACGTCGAGACGATCAACGAGGCGATCGAGGTGGTCCCGGAGAACGCCTCGTTGATCACCCAGAACGACATCTTCCCGCACGTCGCCACCCGTGACGACGTCACCTTCACCGCGAACCGCACACTCTACTACCGGTACCAACGCGAGAACCCCCCGCCGAGGCCCGAGTACATCCTGATGGACACCGACCTCGAAACCCAGGGCATCGAGTGGTCGCAGCCGTTGCGCACGATCTTCGAGGGCCAGCTCGGTGACGAGTACGGCCTCTACGCCTACGACGGCGACGTCTGGGTGTTCAGACAGGGCTACAACGGGACGACCCGTGGTATCGGTGGCGACTACGGGTTCGACCCCAAAACCTACGAGCTCTCGGATATCGTCCGCAACGAGGCGATCATCATCGACGGCCAGCTCGTCGGCACCGGCGGCCAGGACGGGACCTACTACTGGTACGGTCCGGGTGCGATGCTCCCGCCCGGCGACTACACCGCGACCTTCCAGGTCAACGCCACGAGCACCGGCGACCAGCCCGTCGCCACCCTCGAAGCCGCGACCGGGGCGACCCCGCGGCCGATCGCGAGCGAGAACGTGACGACCACCGACGGCCTCACGAACGTCACCGTCGACTTCTCGCTCGATAGCGTCGAGCCGAACGTGGAACTCCGGGCGAAGCGGGCCGGCGGAACGGGCCGGCTCGCCTTCGAGAACGTCACCGTCTCCGCCCGGAACGACACCCCGAACGCGTCGGCGACGGCCGGGTAGTTCGACCCGAACGGGGGACTGGGCGATGAAGAAACACATTTTCCGCTTCGCGCCCTGTTGTGGGTATGTTCGATAACGCGCGGGCGTACCTCCGCGCCGCGCTCTCGCGGTCCCGGCGGTTCGAACGCCGGGAGGTCCACGACTTCCGCCGGTGGATCGAGAGTTCCAGGAACCTGATCCACCTCTCCGTCCTGCTGTTCGTGCCGCTCCTAGTCGGCCTCGTGACGCTGATCTCGAACGTCGCCGACCTCTCCTTCCTCCTCTTTCCGCCGCTGGCCGCCGGCGCGTATCTCCTGTTCGCCCACCCCGAGGAGCGCTACGCCGCCCCTTGGCGGTTCGTCTCGGGGCTGACCGCCGGTGCGGCGTGTGGCTGGATCGCGGTCGCGACCCTCTCACAGTTCTACTACGCCCCCTCGGCGGCCCAGGAGATCCACGCCGGCGGCGCGGCGCTCGCGATGTTCCTGACCGGGGCGGCGACGTGGGCGTTCGACATCGAGGAGCCGGCGGCGTTCTCGACCGCGCTCCTCGCCGTCGTCGAGCGGGCCTCGGGGTTCGCCTACGTCGTCTCCATCGCGGTGTCGAGCATGATCGTCGCGGGCGTGTTCCTCGTCTGGCACCGCCAGGTCTACTCCCATCGGGCCCGCTACCTCTACCAGTCGACGAAGGGCGACGACCACGTCCTCGTGCCGATGCGCGGCGACCACGCCGACGCCACCGCGATGTTCGGCGGTCGCCTCGCCGCCGCCCACGACGCCGGCAAGGTGGTGCTGTTCGACCTCGTCGACCCCGACGAGGCCGGGGCGAGTGCCACGGAACCGGACTCGGACGGACAGACCGTCGCCACCGACGGTGGGGTGGACGCCGACGCGCCGGAGCCGGGGTCGACGAAACCCCACGCCGGCCGGCTCGAACGGTGTGCGGACGCCGTCGAGGCCACCGTCGGGGTTCCGTGTGAGGTCGTCGTCGCCCGGCGCGGCTCCGAACCACCCGCCAAGACCACGCTCAGGACCGCGCGCGAGTCCAACTGCGATCTGGTGGTCACACCCTACGAGGAGGGCGAAGGCGGGCTGTCGTCGTTCGTGACCTCGCTGTTTCGGACCGACATGGACGTGGTGGTACACCGGTCGATCGACGGACGGACCGAGTGGGGGCGGGTGCTGGTGTCGGTCCGGCAGGCCAGCGACGTCGCCCGGAGCATGCTCGATTTCGCGTGCCGGCTCGCGGGTTCCTCGGGACGGATCGGCGTCTGTCACTGTATCTCGACGGCCGCCGAGCGCCGCGACGCCGAGAGCATGCTCGCCGACCTCGTCGAGACCTTCTCGACCCGCATCGAGACGCGGGTGGCACACGGCCCCGCCGAGGACTTCCTCGCGGCCGCGTCGTCCCACACCGACCTCGTGGTGCTCGGGGCCAGCACCGACCGGAGTGCCGTCTCGCGGTTGCTCGCGCCGGCGACGTTCGAACGGCTCCACGACATCGAGTGCGACGTGGCGATCGTCGACCGTCGGTACCGACCGCTCGACCACAACTGAGTCCTCCCCGGTCCGAAGGCGAGGGTTCTGACCGGTTCTCAGAAAAGGGGGACCAAGGGACGTGGCCCGCTGCGTGGCATCTCGGAGAGTCCTTCGAACCCTCCATCCCGTTGTTCAGCACCCTGGTATAAACACCTTCGTGTCATGGCAGAACGCTATACGGTTTCGCCGAACGTCGCATCTCGGCCCGGGTTCGCCGTCGCTCGGGCTCCTCTGCCGATTAGGACTGTACAATACCGACGGGAGAACCGGACGGTTCCGAACCCGATTCAGACCTGTATCATGTTCTCGCAGTGCGTACAGGGGACCCGGTCCGTGGCGTCGGAGTCGTCGTATTCGCTTTCGTTACCACATTCGCTGCAGGTCACGGTTGCCATGTCCGGCGGTTTCGTGTCGTGGTCACATAGCCCTTCTACCGGCTTGTGCAAACAGACCAGTGTCGGGTTTTCCGACGAGAAACGGGAGGAAGTCGGTGGGGGACCGTCGGGGTCGCCTGTAAAGCCGGACGCGATTTTGCTCATAGAGGGCGTGTCGCGTAGATGGCGGTCGGCCAGCGTTCGGCGATGTTCTACGTCGCGTTCCACGTCGGCATCGCCGATCGCTGGGGATGTGGCGATCGCGACGTCCACGAACAAAGTGCCGCAGGATCCCGATGCAGTCGACCCCTTGAACTGCAAGACGACCGCCACGCTCGAAGGCGAAGACCTCAAGCCGCAGTCGATCGGCGATAGCCAGCACATGCCTTGTGTGCTCGCCGAGTTCGTCGACGCTGTGACCATAGACGTACCACCGTCGACGCCGGCACTGTCCAGAGCGAGTCGTTCGTCGGCGGGGAGGCGGAGTCCGACGCTCTCTGCGCAGGTGGGCTTCGGGAGCGTTACCGCAGATACAGTGAACGCTAGACAGATCAATGGCACCCACTATCTCGATCCCGATCGTGACAACTTCGGAACGGTGCTCAACGAAATGCTCGGCGTCGATTCCGACGCATCCGAGTGCGAGGCCTGGCGTGTTTCGCGAGCTCGCGACAGTCTGATGGGATTCTCGTTCAATAAGAGCGTATGTTTTGTATCCAAATCGATTTGGTTCTCCCTCTACAGCGTAGAATATGGATGTATACAGCCGGATCACTCCCGAACGTCTCCGACGTGGCATCGAGACGCCAGCCCTGATTGGCCGTGAACTCAACCGCTTTTATCATACACGCTTCGAAACACGCCCTCACAACACAGCCGGCATCGACGTCTTCGCCGAAGACTGGGATACGCTTGCTATTGCCGATGCCTGTCCATTGAGTACGTTTGCTACTCATCATACTCTTCCAGGTCAGCTCGAAACGCGGGTATCGCGTGGTTCGAGTACGCCTGAATGGCTCGAAGCTAATTTTACTGGTGACCAGCGCGATACGGTGTACATAACGGCGAACCCTCAATACGAACGCAACCGCGACGACCTCGACATCCGACTCTGCGAAGTTGAGAACGTCTGGGATTCCGAGGGCTGGGATGCGGAATATAGAACTGTACGTCCTGAGACCGTCACTGACGCGGTGCTCGACGCCGCGGACCGTTACCCCAATAAACGACTACTCGTTCATTATATCCAGCCACACTATCCATTTATCGGGCCTACGGGACAGCGCTACTTCGACGGTGATTCACTCTCATTTTGGTCCCGTGTGATGGACGGTAGTGTGAACGCTCCCGACCATGTCCTCTCTCAGGCTCACGACGAGAACTTCAAGCTCATGCTCCCTGCGTTGGAGCGTCTCCTTGACGAACGGGATGGAAAGACGGTCGTAACGGCCGACCACGGTCAGATGCTTGGCCAACGTTCGTTTCCAATTCCGATACGAGAGTGGGGGCACCCACGTGAAACGTACGTCGACGAACTCGTACATGTCCCTTGGCTCGTCCACGAAACCGGTACTCGGCCCGACATCACAAAAGGGGATGCAACCGAAGCAGTAGGCCATTCGGACGATGATCTCTCCGAGCGGCTTGCAGCACTTGGCTACGCGGACTGACGTTCCACGCATACCCAATAGTCACTGTGGCCCGCTGCATTCGGCCGTTTGTATCGGTTGCAACTTGAAAGAGATGCAGTCTACACCTCTATGAAATCGTACGTTCTTTGTACGCTCGTGATTTCCTCGATACTGTGACCACCTCCAAGGAAAACTTATTGCTATTACTAGTACTTTTGTTAGCGAGTCTTCTTGTTGGAATAGAGATTCCAGAGGGAATCGCCTATGTTGCTGTCGCAGCGGTTTATGGCATAGTCCTCATAATTTGTTTTGTTCGGGGTCGTCTCGGAATTGCGTACAGCAGGACATTCTTGTACCTTATCGGCGTCCTGTGGGCAATATTCGTACTGAATGTTGCGTTGAATCCTACCCCAAGATCCTTACTCCGAGGTATTTCATTCATCGTATTTTCTGCGCTCACACTCTTTGTTGTTCCTGGCACGTTTTCACGCGAAGAATTTATAGATGCACTTTCGATTGTCGCAGTTGCGGTAGGGCTAGTAGCCATCCCAATAGGTGCTTCGACATTACTGTCCACTGGTAGTGGCTTCGGTGTCTATGCTACCTCAGGCACATTACTGGGAACCGGAATCGAGCTGCCTGTTTTAATGTCTATATTCGAGAATCCAAACTATCTCGCTACACTCTCTGCATTGGGGCTTGTTGCGTCATTTGGTCTCGCAGATGGTTCACGAAGACGCGAGATCGCTATTTTGTTTGGAGGAGTCTGTCTACTTTCACTCGTTCTTTCGCAGGGTCGAGCCGGGTTCTTAGCGCTGGTAGGGGGAGGAATTGTCTATATCGTATACCGTATTGGAGGGGCTCGTTTTGCGACACCTGTAGTTGTGCTCGGTATTTTGTGCGCGGCCCTGTTTTTCGTATTTGCTGTTGTGAGCATTGGAGGACTTAGGGTTCCCGAATCAGTGCTCAACAATCGGCAAGGCCTGTGGAGTGCAGCGATTGCTGCAATTAGCGAACGCCCATTTCTTGGCTGGGGATTAATCGACACTCCTCAAATCCTTGCGGACCACGGTGCTCCGACACCAGCAGGACACGTTTTCGGAACACATAACAGCTACCTTCGGATGTTTCTGATATCAGGGATTAGCGGAGGGGTGCTCTACCTCGGTGCTATTGGTTACACCCTATACCGTTCCCTCAGAGTAGAAGAGAACTCTCAGGGGAGCGCGGGGTTACCCCTTGCTCTCCTAGTGGTGGTTCTCATCATACACATGTTCAATGGCTCCACGATATTTGGGCTGAGTTTCGTGTCGCTGTTCAGTGCATTGGTCATTGGCTACGGCCAGCAGCCATCAAACCGAATTAACATCACTCGGAAATATAGCGAGATCTCGAAGAAAATTTGCCGGCAGCTGGAAGTAAAAATCTGAGTGGATCAAAGAGATTCTATGGTAGCCCACTGTAGTACACAGCCGCGGTAAGTACCCTAACCCAATGTCCAACGAGCGACTGTATTCCTGTGTTTGCAAGAATAGAGAAAGGGCGAGCGGCAGGTGGCTGATGATGGATCAGGAGCGGAATTGCTGTACGACTCCAATCGCGCCAAATAGATACACGATCCAAAGGAACATCTGACGGTGGCGGACCGACGTGCCGACGTTTGCACTGACGACCCCGTACAGCCCCACTGCTGCGAGAAACCCGACGGACAGCGTAATCGTGGTCGCCGGCGCACGCCGGAACGCGTATCGAATCCCCCACAGCACCGCGATCGTGAATGCGATGTTCCCGATCGCTTGGAGCGCGATAACGACATCTGGACCTGTTCCTATCATCCACGGCATCGGCGAGTACAGAAAGTAAACTACCCCGACTGGGCCGAACTGGATGGCCTCTGCGATGGTGTTAAACTCGACGCCAGTGAGATATGCCGTCCGACCAGTCGCACGCAGCTCGTGGATCCGCCCAAGTCGGTCGATAGCGCTCTGGAGCAGGTCAGCCCCCACGATACCGATTACGGCGACCGCGCCGACGGCGATAGCGCCGCTGGTCCGCCAGTCGGCGTCAAGGTGTTGGAGAGTCATAGTGACCGCACTGATGGCAAGCGTGAGGAGGTACAGGGGGACATTCTCCGGCCGGAGCGGGGCGATAACCATAAGAACGAGAATTGCACCGACGGTGGACACGGGTCGCGACAGCTGGCGCGGTGGACAAATCAGGAGATGGGCAGCGGTCGTGATACCGGCGATCATCGCTACCTCACGAAGTAAGGTCGACTGGATGAGTATATAACTTGGGTATACCGCAACTGGGAGTGCGGCAAGTACCCCTGCTGCCGAGGAGTGATAGTAGCGGCCGATCGCATAGATATTGTAGACTGCGAGCGCACCAAGCAGCGCAACCCCAATATGTGCATAGATAATACTCGGACCTGGCAGCAGCCAGAACGGTGAAATCCAGAGTGCCCAATACTCCGAGACACTGAAGGTTGCCCCGCCACCGCCGAGGAAGAATGAGATAAGCGTGGTCTCCCCGCCGCGGTAAAGCGCTCCAATAAGTATCTCGCCGTTCTGGAACCCTGTACCTATTCGAGCTGCCCGTCGGGTGAATCCGATAACGTCGGCGGTCGAATAGGGATTGATTTGAAGCAGTGAGAGCGGGATCGCGAACAACCGGAGCAAAAGTGCAACTCCGACGACGGCGTCCGGGCCAGACGAAAATCGCCTGATCACCCACGAGAGGTGCGATCGCCACCGTGCCTGCGGATTATCGGTGGGAAACACATCTTCCGGTTCTAACCCCTGTAAGAAAGCGTTGGTGAAGTAGATTTGATCCTCGGAGCCGTTAGAAAGGAAATCTCACGCGTCCACACTACTCTGCAGGGAATCTTTATCAAATGATGCTTGAGGTGCTGAAAAGTATCGCGATGGCGACGAACGGGGGAGTACCGATGCGGTGGCGGGCGCTGCCGTTGCACTTTTGCGCAACAATAGGGGAGCTGTTTTGGGGCGGTCCATACGCTTGTTCTAGTCTGGAATACACAGCCAAAAGCGATTGGTGGAGATGTGGTTTAGTGATCAAACTATAGGGAGGATTCCATCTAAGCAGTACCCGCTGATCGAAACTAGTCAAGAAGTAGGCTTATTTACAACCCCTCGATATGGGTGTTATGGCTAAACCAAACGTACTTTGGCTTTCAATTGAGAGCGCGCGTGCAGACTATACATCGATGGGTTCTGGTCGAAATACAACCCCATTTTTCGATAAGCTTTCGATGAATTCGGATGGCCAGTGGTTTAGCAATTGTTTTTCCCATGCACGGTGGACGCCGGCTGCCACTACCTCGATCCTCACAGGAACACGTCTCTCAACGCATAAAGTTGGATTCGGCGAAAGCGATGGTAGTGTGACAAAATTGCCCACAGAACTTTCAACTATCCCAGAACTTCTGAAAAAGAAAGGCTATACAACGGCACTTTTCAGTGGAAACCCGTATGTCGGGAATAACACCGGGCTCGATCGGGGATTTGATGTTGTTCATGAACGACCTGAAAAAGACGATTTCCTCTCGAAAAGTGGCGCATTGGCTGGCCTCAGACATCTCCGCGATACTCGGACTACTGGGGCAGGGCTTAGTTTGAACCCATCCCGCCACAAAGATTGTCTCCGTGAGCGTATCCAGTACGAGTCCTTTCGACACTGGTTCGATACCAAGGATGACGATCAACCCTACTTCGCATATCTGCATATAAACAACCCCCATCACCCCTATCGGCCTCCACTCAATATACTGAAAGAGCGGCTTACTGGAGAGGATCTCTCACCCACCGAGGCCATTAGGATCTCGAACGGTATAACGAACGACCTGTGGCAAGCGGTCGCCGATGGTTGTGAGTTTTCACCGAAAGAGCAGCGAGCTTTGGAGGCTACCTATGAGGCAGAGTTGACGTATGCAGACTACATTGCTAAGCAGGTATTCAAATATGCTGTAAGTAGAGATGAAGACACAGTTGTAATTATTACTGGAGACCACGGTGAAATGTTTGGCGAAAATGGTATGCTAGGTCATAACCTTGTTCTTCATGATGGGATACTCAATGTTCCTCTGATCACATACGGTTTAGATACTGGATCTGCCCAGTCGGATGATCTTATCCAGCACGCAGATGTGAGTAAGGCAATACTAGACGCTTGTGGTATTCAGAATGAACAGTTCAAGCAGGCATATAATTTCACTCATGAAAACCGAGATTACGTTGTTGCGGAGCGTGGTCCTCGGCCCTCCAGAGCTGACACCCTTGCCGAACGGAATCCAGAATTTGATTCAGATTCGTTTCATTGGAACCAACTCTCGATGATTCGGTCACGGGGTTGGAAATACCAGCGAAGTTCTGAAGGGGAGGACCTCTTCAAACTGCCCGACGAAGAGACGAATATCATCGAAGAACACGATAAAAGAAAAGATGCGCTGCAGTCAGAACTAGAAGTAATTCTCTCTAGCAACAATCTTGTTGTCGGAACGCAAGAGCGAATGGAGCAGGATGCAGAAACAATTGAACAGTTACAGAATCTCGGATATATGTAGCTTTCTATAATCTAATATCTAAAATGCGTTCTATAGGACGTCTTGCTTTTTGGAGCGATTCATAGCCTTCTTTATTGAGTGAGCCACACCAAATTAAGGATATGCTTTCTAGGAGACTGGGCACAACATGAGTGAACGAAGCAACCGTTGATGTCCATCGCTGCAGCGGTAATTTCCAGGTGCGTCTCGCCCCATCTGACAGTAAACGGCCGCTCACATCTTTTGTTTGAACAACCGCCCTCTCCTCGTGGACCCAGGAGAAGTATTCTCGTGGAATAATGGTGCAATCAGATCGCACTTCAGTTCGAAATTGTCTGAAATCTGTTCTCCCTTATTACTGTGGCGTGTGACTAACAATTCTGGTATAGATCCGAACGAGGATTCCAAAGATAACCGAAGATAGTAATCCCAGTCTTACAACTAGAAAATACTTCATTGAGCTGACCGACTCTGCCCGTGATCCCATGTCATACCATCACTGAAGAACATGTTCTAACGAGATTGTGGAGAGAATGTTATTGGTCGCTTCACCACTAATAGTTGGTCTTTCCACTCATTCATCTGTCCGATTACGCCGATATTCCGAACTTCTGTATAGATGACTCCTATATCTCTTAGAGTACTTTGGACCGCTGGAATCTGTCTTGCCAATTTTTCTCTGGAAGCCATCCGTTGTCATCGAGAGAAGCAACTAGCTCTTCCGACTAGCTCCATCCCTGTGTTTCGAGTTGCACACCCACCCTTGTTTTTGTCGTGACGAATATATCTCACCCTATCTGGGATCTGATCCTCTTCAAGCATCCTCGATACTGGTCTGTCAGAGCGGTTCTCTACTACGATAACCTCAACGTCAGAATAAGTCTGCTCCCCCCACACGCTTGAGCCTCTCTAGCCGATTGTACGAGGGAATGGTGGTGCTGATCGTCTTTTCGGATCCTCTAGTTGGCATCCGAGACTCCTGTCTTTGGTGGTGGACATATAGCCAGTCAGATAGCAGGCTCTAACAGACTGCCCTTGTCTTCTCGTTACCGCCTTTTTATTCGGTAAGAATCTACCGTCTATATATAAATCAGTCATGCACAATCCCAATGGTTTCATGGAAACGATAGACGGCTAAACCGAAGGTGAGTACTACGGTGGCGAAACCAGAGGAACCATTCTAAGAGCCCCTGATTCCGTCACAAGGCTCGCAGCCAGTAAAATCAGCAATGCAGATTACTATCTCAACGTGATTGACGGTTAGGAAAACAGCAGCTCACAAAACAGATGCGACGCATCTCTTGAAGCCAAGCCGATCTCGCTAAAGCGAGTTGATTGCTCCTCAGAAATCTCTCTTGAGTTACCATAGCCAGCCTCAACCAAACCCTTCTTTTATACCTCCTGAATTCTATCCGAGTATAGTTGATGTACTCCCTTCGCCAACTTGTAACTGGGTTGCAGCAACCTTCAGTTGCCAAAAGCGAGATGACGAAGCGCTATCATCAGTTTCGATCACATCTTCCGCACGATATAGGAGTACAGGGGAGCTATCAGACAGGTAATATCGGAGACCAAGCAATTGGGCGAACAATTTCTAAACAACTCTCTGCAATGGGGCAGCGTACACGAACTTTCGGTATGGATATTGAAGGAAGTAATGCACCAAATCACATACTCGGTGGTGGTGGGGTTTTGCAAGATTGGAACGGGACGAATCACCTGTCGAAGCGCCTCAACTTCATCTCAGAAGGAGGCGCAGCCATCGGTGTTGGTGTGCCGGGTTTCCAAACGAGTAGGGGTCGTGAATTAGTTCGAGACGGTCTTTCTGATGTTGGATTGATTACTGTACGTGACGACTGGTCACGACGGCGTCTAGAGCCCTATTACGAAGGCCCAATTCAGGTGACTGCCTGCCCAACCCTAATCCGTGAAGATCCGGGTGAATTGACGACAGAGAGGACTGGCGTCAATTTCAGAAATTGGTATTACCTAGATGAGAATATTATGACTGAATATTTTGGTTACGAGTCGAGTCTTGACTTGGTAGAAGCACGCGAGCAGTACCTCGAGAACATCGAGAGGCTCTGCAATCAGGTAAAAAATCCCATCTACATACCGTTTCATAAGCGGGACGAAAACTTTGCTCGTAAGAACTTAGATATTGATATACTCCCATATGAATTTTCAGACAAGAAGACCTTGAGGCGCGTTAGCGCCGTTGAAAAGATGATTTGCATGCGATATCACTCCCTCGTTTTCGCGATAATATGCAACAAACCTCTGTTGCCGATCGCATACGAACCAAAGGTCTCCGAGCTTGCAGAGCGGGTTGATGTTTCATCGTATCTGCCACACAAACACATCCCGGCCGAATTCGAATACCCAGATAATATTCTAGAACTCAAAAAATCATCGATGGAAAATTTTGAACTGCTTAGCGATTACTGCTCGTTCTGAGCACAAAGAAGACCCAGGCCCGAAAAGTGTCACCAATCCATTGGGAATGGCCCCTCACTTCTTGGAACCGCTTTCGCTGGAACCGGCGCTATCGAACGATTGGAGGATCGTTCAGTTTCTTTCTGGTATCCCGGTAGATATACTACCCCGCTGTTCGATGCTAGCGATCTGATTCGTAATCCAGTGATACTCGATGATAACTATATCCCACGGTTCCTCCGGCACCATGACGGTGCGATGAGCGCTTCGGCGTCCTCGTCGGTGATCTCCTCGGAGGTATGAATCCGGTCGCGGAGAACGTCGATCCGCTCCCCGGGAGTTTTCGCCATATCACGGATGAAGAGCCCGAGGGCTCTGAATCTAAGGAGGAAGCCGGTGGGGGGATTTGAACCCTCGGCCTAATCCTTACGAAGGATTCGCTCTAGCCAGTCTGAGCTACACCGGCGCGTTTCCAACTGGACTCACCACGGCTATAATCGTTGCGAATCCGACCGACGATCCCTCCCCCGACTCACGCCCGAAGTCGGACATCGAGACAGACGTTCTGTTCGTGGGGGGCGTACGACCGGACCGTCCGTCGGGTTTCGACGGCGACCTCGTAGCCCTCGGCGGCCTCGCGGATGGCGCGCTCGCCCGGCCCGAACGGGTCGTCCTCGTGCTGGATGTCGTAGTAGTGGACAACGCAATCGTCGCTCGCGAGCGAAACGGCGGTGTCGAGGAACGCGTCGGCGGAGTGAGGGAGGTTCATCACGATCCGGTCGGCACGATCCGTGTAGTCACTGGTGACCTCGCGTACGTCCCCCTCGATGGCCGTCACGCGCTCTGCGACGTCGTTTCGCCGGGCGTTCTCCCGGAGATACTCGATCGCGACGGGGTTCAGGTCGACCCCGACGACGTCCGCGCCGCGTTTCGCGGCGGGGATCGCGAACGGGCCCACGCCGGCGAACATGTCGACGACCCGCTCGTCGGCGGCGACCTGCTGGGTCACGCGGTGGCGCTCGGTGGCGAGGCGCGGCGAGAAGTAGACCTCGGCGATGTCGAGCGCGAACGAACAGCCGTACTCGCGGTGGACGGTCGTCGTTCCGTCGCCGGCGAGCACCTCCCAGTCGCGGGTCCGGAACTCGCCGGTGACCTTCGAGCCGCGGTTCGCGACCGTCGCGACCGGGAGGGAGGAGTCCATCACCGCGGTCGCGACCCGCGCCGCCCGATCGCCGTCGTCCTCGTGGAGTAGGACGATCTCGCCGAGGCGTTCATAGCTCGGTTCGAAGCCAAGCAGGTCGGCGGGCGTGACCTGTGTCTCGCGGGTGGGCACGTCGTGGGTGACGACCGCGTACTCGTCCGCGACCGCGCTCGGGTCCGTCACCGGGAGGTAGATCCGGTCGTCGGCGACGGTGATCTCGTGGTCGTGGTCGAGGAGTCCGCGGTCGTCGAGGCGTTCGCGGGTCTCCTCGCCCGCCTCGCGCGCGACCCGGACACACGGTACCTCCATACGGCGAAACTCGACCGCGGGCGGGCCTAAGCGTGGCGCTTCGAATATTTCAGAGTGAAATATTTGGAACAAATCGAACGGGGTCAAGCGGTAGAAAGATCCGTCCTGCGGTCGATGCTGAGTATCAGCCCGATCGCTCGGCAATACTCATATCATGCTCTCGGCAGGCTTCGACTGCGTGTTCAACCCGGTCATCCGGGCTCATGAGGGGATTTGCCAGTTGCAATTTACGGGTGTGCGTTTCGTTGCCGTCACCGCTGTAGTGGATCGCCAGTTTCGACGGTCTGAGTCGTCCCATCCGGGTGTACGACACTTCTTCGATCGACTCCCTCGGTATCACCGACTCGTGCCTTATCACCCCCACATATTTCAATACAAATTCGCCTATCTGAACGCTGACCCCGGCTGCAAATGCAACAAGGAGCAACCTGGACGGCTCAACATCAAGGATTCCCATAACGACGACGAAAATCATGGCGAGTGTCAAAAACAGTGCCGTGAATTTCCGGTCTCGGAACCAGATCTTCAGCGCGTCCAAAGCACTACCTTCGATTTTCACTTCTTGGCTGTCGATCGCGACAGTCCCTCGCTGGTACTCGAACGTAGTCATTCTGAGCTATCGGTGTCTTCGCCCCCTTCATCTTGTTGTCCAGGAATTAGGGGTACTTCCCCCCGCGCGTAGTATCGAAGCCACTCGGCCAGCGGGCCGCTGACCCCATCGAAGCGGAATTTCACCGTCCCGTTCAACTTCCAGTCGGCGTAGCTGGGATCCTCGCCCAACTGAACCGGGACCTTCACGTCCATGTCGTCGAGCTCCATCTCGATCTCGGCTTGGCGGTCGACGGCCGACCCGAACACCTCCTCCATCGCGTCGACCCACGTCATCCGGTCGCTCGCTGCTCCGTCCTGTGATTCCGATCCCGCTTCGGAGTCGGTATCACTCGACATCATGGCCTCCCGGTGTAGCAGGTCATGCGGTGGACTCCTCCGTTTCGAGCGAGCGCTGTGCCTGAATGAGCATCCCCTTCCAGGTGAGGCCGTAGCGCCGCTTCGTCGCCCTCAAATCCTCGAACTGGTCGGTATCGAGGTCGATGTTGATATTGGCCATGGCTGATGGTAGTTTAGTAATAGCTCAGACTACTTAGTGGCACCTGCGAATTCGGAGGAACGGAGGCCGACCACCCATCCCGTTCTCCATCTGCTCTCGAAGACACGCGAAAGTCACGTCGCCATGACACGCACCTCGACCGACTGCCCATCCCCACTGAGGTCAAAACAGTGGGTCCGGTTCGTCACCACTGACGGGCTCAACCCCAATTGCCGCAGCAATCGATTCCAGTTCACGCTTCGAAAATACGTCGTCGGACGCGTCCTCCTGGCTATCGGCAAGCCCAACGGTAACGCGGATCTGCTGACGCATCGTCGCCGTCGATGCGACCGGGTCAGTAGTCCCCGTGATCTCCAGTGCCGCACACAGCGCTCCGAGTTCCTCTTTCGTGAACGATGCTGTCACCTCGCGTTTGAATCGCCCGACGCCCCCACGGATCCCGTTTCGGATGTCGTGTTTCGTGACCATACTGCTACTCCGCTGGCACCCGCTAAATGACTCCGATTCGCTCACCAACCGTACAGCTGTCGCTGAGTGATCGAGTTGCTTCTCGAAGCAGCTTTCGAGGATCTCGGAAGCGTTAGCGACCACGATGGACTTGCTTCAGCACGTACCGGGACTCTTCACAGTACTGACCATGATGGTATCGACAGGATGATCGGATAAGCGGAGGGTATCTCGCTCATCGCGCACGCTATAAGAAGCGAGTCTCGCCGGGAATTCACGACGGTATAAATCGTCGAACAAGCGGTATGTGTATCGGAAGTTTGTCCTCGATGATCTCGAGCGGGATCTCGTCCTCGGTCTGGAGGCAACCGGAAAGCGCCGCGACTGCTATCGTCGAAACGATGGACACGACGACGAATATCGGAAGCGAGGCGGCTGTAAGCGTGACTCGTTGTGAGATATATATCATCACGGGAATGAGGACTCCGGGTAGCAGGACGTAGGTTCTCACCGACCAGCGCGAAAACGGCGTGATCCCGTACGTATACCAGAGGAACCCGAATGCGGAAACATTGAGTGTCACGAACGAAACGGCCGTCGCCGTTGCAGCGCCCATCAGGCCGAACCGGGGGATCAAGAGAGCGTTCAGAACGATATCGACTGCTACAGCGGCCGTGTTTATTCCGAGGATGATCCTCGTATAGCCGAGCGCGGCGAGCGTGTCTTGGGCCCGGCCGACTGCGGCACTGATGAAGAAGCCCGTTGCTACCAACCAGAGGGCATCGCTGCCACCGACGAAATCGCTACTGAACAACACGAACATGAGGTCGTGGGGAAACGCAACGAACAGCAAATAGAGCGGGAAGCCGGCGATGAAGAGCCATTTCGTCGTGACCTTGTATATCGAGTTTATCTCGTCGTGGCTTTCCTCTGAGTCCAGCCGGGAGGTGAGCGGGAAGTAGAGGAATCCAAACGAGCTGAGGATGACGGGCAGGCCGGAGGCCAACTGATAGGCCGGGTCGTAGAGCCCGACGACAGCGGAATTCGTAAAGAATCCCAGCATCAGCGTGTCGACCTCACCGAGGACCCTCGATACCATCGCGGCGAGAACCAACGGCAGGGAGAACGTGAGAAGCTGGCGCGGACGTACCGTGATCGCTCCCCGAAGCGAAATAAGCCGATTCAGAAAGAGGTGGGCGACGACGACTGTTGCGGCCGCAGCAGCCAGATAGGCGTAGCCGACAGCCATCACCCCGAAGCCAGCGAGCAGCAATCCGACGAGGAGGACGAACCTGAAACCATTGTAGAAGAGGTCCTGGCTGTAGGTCCGGTAGATGGTGTTCTCGAAGCCCCTGATCCCACCGATCGCCATGTAGAAGGCTACATTGAACGGGATAGCCAGCACGAACAGGTTGAGCAGTGACCGTGAGTCCGGTGAATCGAAGACGAGAGCCACGACCGTCCGGCCGTTGGTCAGAAGAAACGCGGTGAGTAGCAGCGAAGCCGATACCCCGAGAACCAATCCGGTGAGCCACAGCCCGCGGACGTCCCTCTCCTCGTCGAATCGAGACATGTATCGGGCGATGCCCTGATTCAGCCCCAGCGCAGTCAGTGTCGTGCTCAGAGCTAGAACTGAAAGGCCGAGTACGACCTCCCCGTAGGCTCCCGGTTCGAGAACCCGCGTGATGACGAACCGTTCGACGAGCTTCGAGGAGGACCCCAGCATCCCTCCGACAAGCATCAAACTCGCACTCGAAGCGAGATTCGAGAGGTCAGTAGTGGTTGAATCGGACAAATCGTCGCACCTTCGTACTTCGGTCTCTCCTTCCGATACACTAATTTCCCGTGGTTCGGCCTTTGCACAATGACGATTCTGCCTCCAACACAGGCGGTTGCTGGCAACGGTCGATAGAGACGGCGAAGTTCGGATGTGGGCCGCATGGAGCAAACCCGGTGGACGTTCGCGTAACCGGGTCCCTTAATCCGGCCGCCTCCCGAGTCGGCGCATGCTCACCTTCGTCGGCCTCGGGCTCTACGACGAGCGCTCGATAACCATCGAGGGCCGCGACGCCGTTCGCGGTGCGGACCGGGCGTTCGTCGAGCGCTACACCTCGACCCTCGGCGGGGCCAGCGTCGCCGACCTCGAAGCCTACCACGACGTCGAGATCGAAGCCCGGGACCGTGCCGGCGTCGAGCGTGACCCGGCGGCGGTCCTCGACGCGGCCGAAACCGAGGACGTCGCCTTCCTCGTCGTCGGCGATCCCATGGTCTCGACCACGCACGTCGACCTCCGGCTCCGGGCTCACGACCGCGGTATCGATACCCGGATCGTCCACGGCACCACCGCTCAGACCGCCGCGAGCTCGCTCACGGGCCTCCAGAACTACCGCTTCGGCAAAGCCACCACCGTCCCGTTCGCCTACGGCGACCGCCCGGTCCCCGGCAGCGTCGTCGACACGATCGAGGAAAACCGCGACCGTGGGCTCCACACCCTCTGTTATCTCGACATCAAGGCCGCGGAGGACCGCTACCTGACCGCGAACGCCGCCGCCGACCGCCTCGCGCCCGCCCTCGACGATGCCATCGGAGTGGTCGTCGCGCGGGCCGGGAGTCCGGAGCCGTGCGTCGCCGCCGACACGCTCGACCAACTCGCCGAGCGCGAGTTCGGCGACCCGCTTCACCTCCTCGTGGTTCCGGGGGCCCTCCACGACCTCGAACGTGAGGCGCTGTCGGCGCTCGCGAACGCGCCCGACCGGCTCTTCGCCGACGGCTCGTAGCGGTCGGTCCGAACGGAAGGATAGTCCAGTATCGACCGGTACAGACCGTGAGGCGAACCCGAACCTTCAAATTTGCCGAGCGGTCCCGGTGGTAGTATGAGCGTCCTCCTCCGGTTGGCGTCGCTGCTCGCGCTGTTGGTGGTGGGAGCGGGCCTCCGGACGGGCGGCGTGCTCGACGACCGGCGCGCCGACTGGCTCAACGACGCCGCCTACTACGTCGCGCTCCCGGCGCTGATCTTCGTCTCGACGTACTCCCGGTCGGTGAGCGAGATCCTCTCGCCCGTGCTGGTGGTCGGGGTGTTCGTCGTCTTCTTCGGGACCGCGGTGGTCGCGTTCGTCGTCCACCGTCGCCACGACGCGAGCGCCAGGCGGAGCGTCGCGACGGTGCAGTCCTATCACTCGAACCTGGGCTATCTCGGCGTGCCGCTGGTCGCCGCGACGTTCGACGACCACGTCACCGCCATCGCGAGCGCGATCCTCGGGATGGTCTCGCTGGTGCAGATCCCGCTCACGGTGTTCGTGCTCTCGACGATCAACGGGGCCGACACCACCCTTCGAAACGAACTCCGTCGGATCCTCACCACCCCAGTACTGATCGCGCTGGTCGCGGGGCTCGGCGTGGGCTCGCTTGGGATCCCGGTCCCCGGAGCGGTCGCCGGCGGACTCGACCTCGTCGGCCAGTTCGCGCTCCCGCTGGCGCTGCTGTGTGTCGGCTCGTCGCTCGAGATCGACCTCCCGGCGGTGGACTACGGCGCGGTCGCCGGGGTCGTCGGCCTCAAGATCCTCGTGATGCCGACGCTCGCGTGGGCGGTCTTCTCGACCCTCCACGCCGACACCGCGACGTTCACCGCGGGCGTCGTGATGTTCGCGACCCCCACGGCGGTCTCGACGTTCGTCTTCGCAAACGAGCTCGGCGGCGACGAGGCGTTCGCCTCGCTCAACGTCTTCCTCACCACGCTGGTCTCGATGGGGTCGCTGTTCGTCTTCCTCACGGTGCTCGGGTAGCGAGTCGGCCACCCCGACGAACACGCACCGCGGTAGCGAGCCTCACAGTAGTTTTATTACTGACACCCGAATTCGTGTGATTACGTCATCCGCCCGGCGCTGCGCCGGGCACGAGGTGACACCGACCGACGATGACCCGCATTCCACACGAACGGTATGTCAGCGATGGCATGCTCACGTCCGGCACGCCCTCGGATACCCACCAGGGCGGCCATAATCACGGCTCCTCGGTGACGGGACGCGGTGGAATGCGGGCTGACTCGGTCGCGGTCCACCTCGCGCAGTTCGTCCCCACCCGGACCGCGTAGGCCACCCGGTTTCGGACCCACGCATCCGGTTTCTCTCGCCACCCACCGGCGAGCGAAGCCTCGAACGGGTTCGGGGAGGACTGTGGCGTTCTCGCCTGTTTCCTGTCGTGATCGGGTCCCGAGCCGGAGCCGAGCGGCCGTTCGGGCCGACTGTCCGATGACGGATCGGTCCCGCCCTCGACGGAGACGATTCCCCGACGGCGGGACGAACGCACCGCCCCGCTAGATCCTACGGATCGGTCCCTGCCTCGATGTCGGGGAGGGGCTCGGTCCCCAGCCAGCACGCGACCACGAGCCGACGGCGACTCGTCGCCGATTTCGACGGCACAGCGGCCCGGTAAGAGGCGTCGCTGTGCCGTCCGAGGGGCGCGTGCGGGTCGAGCGGGGTTGCACGAGCGACGCAACCGACGGAGAATCCATGCAACGAACCGACGACTCGACGCTCGAATCGAACGCGACGACCGACCGGCGCACGGGCGCTGCCCGGCGAGCCACGGCAGCCGAGCTTCCCACGAGGACGCTGGCGGTTGTGGTCGTCACGACCGGCCTAATCTGGGTGGTGGCGCTCGCGCTCACCGCTCCCGACGTGGCCGTGCTGCTCGCCGCGTTCGCGTGCCTGCTGACCCTGCCGGTCGTGCTGCCCTACGCGACCGTGCGCACGGTCACGGCAATCCTGCGGTATCGGGAGGGTCGGTGAGGGACGTGTGACACCCGGCGCTCCGCCCGCTGCCGGTCGATCGCGACTACCGCGGGTCAGCCGAACTGCCCGCGGAGGTCGTACTCGGTGCCGGTAGCCATGAAGAGCACGTCCTCTATCACCACCATCACCTCGGGGAGTTCCCGGACCACGATCCAGGTGATGGCGACCAGCGCGAGTACCGAGAGGCTCTGGGCGAGCACGCGGTCCGCGACGAAGTACGAGACCTTGTAGGGGTCGTCGGTGCCGAAGACCGTCATCACGAGGTTCGGGAAGACGTCGAACTTCTGGAGGCCGAACCCCAGCCCGATGAAGACGTTCCGGACGAGGTTCAGACCGTAGATCACGGGTATCGAGACCGCGAGCGCGCGGAGCTTGCGCGAGAGCGGGGCGTCGGCCGCCGCGATCAACCCCGCGAAGATCGCCATGCTCCCGATTCCAGTGCACGCGATCAGGATGGTGTAGGTGATGGTGTGGCCGTCGGTGACGAACCAGAAGGTGCTGTGGTAGTCGGGGTGGCCGCCGCTCGGGACCATCGTGCCCGGAACCACCGTGGGGTCGGCTCCGAGGAGCCCCATCAGGAAGGCGGTCTGGGCGGTGACGGTCTCGATCAGGAACTCCGTCAGGACCGGGATCGACTCGAACGGGAAGAAGACGACCCCCATCGCGGCGACCGCCCGCGAGAGCACGAACAGCGAGTCACGGCCGCGGGCGAGCAACAGCCCGGCGTAGAGGCTCGCGGGCACCGCGACCAGCGTTCCGACGCCCTCGATGATGCTCTTCTGGACGAACGCGAAGTGATGGAACACCGAGAACCAGAACGCGGCGAAGACCACCCACCCCGCGACCGTGACGGGCCGCGCGAACCGGCTGTCGCGCCACGCGAGGAGCGCGCCGGCGACGAAGGTCAGAACCGACAGCCACGCGAGCGCGTCGGAGAACCGACCCACCCACGCGAGCGCCGAGAGCACCGCGTCGATCATTCACCGGCGGTAGGTCGATGCGGGCAATAGGTGTTGTCGTTTTCGCCGCCACGCGACGGCCGTGACGGCTCCCGGCTCCGACCCGTCTCAGCGCACGCGCCACGCGGCCAGGCCCGCGACCAGCACCGCGAGAACGGCGACCACGGGGCCGAGACCGGGTCCAGTCTCGTCAGTCGTCTCGGCTCCCATCGTCGTCCCCTGCGTGTCAGCCCCGGCCGCCGTGGTCACGAGCGTTCCCGTCGCGTTCGGGGCGGTCGAGGCGTTCGCACCCGTGCTCGTGCGCTGGGTCGTCTCCACGACGGTCGCCCGCGCGCTCGCCGCTACCGGGGTTCCGTCGACGGTGTACGGCCGGTCCTGGGTCCCGTTCGCGCTCGCGAAGTCGTAGACCTGGTTCTCGTTCGAGTCGGCGTGGACCACCGCGCGCACCCGGGCATCGTCGTCGAGCGGCTGGTCGAGCTGGACGGTCACGTTCCGGCTGGTGCCGTTTTCGAGGTAGCTCGACACCCCGACGGCCCGTTCGGCGGAGCCGTTCGAGGCGTTGACGACGACGAACCCGCCGGCGGGCAGCGTCACGCTGTCGAGGCGGATCGTCTCGCCGCCGGTGGTCTGGTCGGCGAGCGACACCGAGGCGGTTCCGCCGGCGGTGTCGGTCGACTGGCTCGCCCGGACGACCGCGCTCGTGCTGTCGCTGGTGTTGAGCGGCCCGGTGGCCTCGACCATCACCGGCGTTCCGGCCGCGACCTGCGAGAGGTTGAACGTCGCGGCGAAGCTCCCGTTGGGCCTCACCCGCGTGGTGTTGGTCTTGACGAACGAGTCGGAGGCGTTGCGCTGGAGGCGGACCGTCACCTCGCTGCCGGGGGCGACGCTCGTCGTTCCCCGGACCGTCTGATTGGTGTCGGCCGAGAGCGAGAGCGCCCCCAGCCCGAGCTCGGCCCCGACCATGGTGACGTTCGCCGAGACCGTTCGGTCGTCGCCCGCGAAGCCCTCGCTGCCGTTGAGCGTGAGCGCGGTTTCGAACTCGTCGCCGGCGGCGAGACTCCCGTTCTCGAAGACCGCCGTGGTGGTGTTGACGTTGACGTAGAGCACGTCGTTCCCGCCGTCGGGGATCACCCGTATCGAGTCGTTTTCGAGGCTCCGTTCCAAGTCGAGGCGTTTTGGCGGTCGGTTGGTCTCGGGGTTGGTCTGCACCATCGAGAGGTCCAGCGTGCCGGTCTCGACGAGCGTCGAGAAGTTCGAGGCCGCGAGCGCACCGTAGACCCCGGAGACGCGGAACTGGTTCACCGCGACGTCGCCGTTCGCGACCGAGTCGGTCGTCGTGATCCGCCCGGCGTTGACCGCGGTGGCCACGTCGCGGGCGGTGGTGATGTTGTCGAAGCTCGCCGCCGGCGCGGTCCACGTCACGAGGTCGCCGTCCGTCCGACCCATGAGTTCGAGCGAGGCGGTGTCGGTCTCGCGACCGTCGACCGCGACCGAGAGGTTGTACGTGCTGGCTTCGAGCGGTGTGTCGAGCGGCTCCGTCGTGCGGTTCGTCTCGGTGACGGTGTCGTTGCCGGCGCGGTAGACCTCACTCTCGTTCTCGCCGGCTCCCGCGAGGTAGGTGTTCATGCGCAGCGTGACCTGCCCGTCGGCGTCGGTGTCGTTGACCGTGACGTTGGTCGCGTAGTTGACCGCCCCGCTCCCGACCGTGACGGTCGCGCTCGTCGTCCCCGAGAGGGTCACCGGGATCGCGGCGATGTCGCCGCGGTGCTCGGTGACGGTCGAGCGGTTGAAGCTCGCGGTTCCGTTCGCGTCGCCGGCGTCCTGTGCGGTCGCCGGGAGGGCCATCACGCCGGCGACCGTCGCGAGAACGACGAGCGCGACGAGCGCCACGCCGGCTCGGCGGCGGCGTCGTGGGCTGGTCACGGTCGGTCCGCACGGTGACCGTCGGCGGTTCCGCGACGCGTCGTTCCCGGCTGCAGCGGCTGCTGGTCCGTGGACTGGCGATCGGGGGGCAGTCGTGGCATCATTCGTCGACGTCTGCCTCGAAGGAACTACCCATTTGATAAGTGCTTTGTGGTGGCTCCCCCCGCCCACCGAAAACAACGGGACGTCGGCGGGGTCAGCGCGGCTCGGCGACCACGGCGAGGTGGTCGGCGTGGAACGGGTCGAGCCGTTTCGTTTCGAGGACCCGATACTCCGTCCGGAGGTCGTCGAGCGCGTCCTCGAAGACGGCCTCGGGGTCGCGGACGGTGTCCTCGCTTCGGGCCTTGATCACCGCGGCCAGCCGACCATCGTCGGCGAGGAACCGCCGGTTCGCACACGCGACGCGTGCCTGTCCCCGGGTCGCCACGTCCTGAACTACCACGTCGAGGTCGGCCTCGACGACGTGACCGTAGCTCGCGGGCTTTCGCGCGTCCTTCAGGAACGGGACCAGGGAGTCGCGCGTCGCGGCCACGTCGACGAGGTCGCGCATCGGGCGGGCGGCGAACTCGACCGCGTAGACCACCCGCGCGACGTCGGCGACGTGGCTCGCGGTGGTGCCGTTCGCCGCGCCGAGGTAGAGCACCCGGTCGCCGTCCTGGAGTCCGGGATCCATCCCGCGTTCGTACATCGCGCCGAGCTTCGAGCGCCGGGCGTCCCACGCGCGCCAGCCCTCGGCGGTCGGTTCGCCGTAGACCGGTTCGCCACGGGTCGCGAGGCGCTCCTCGCCGTCGAACTCGCGGTAGGCGACCCCCGATGGCAGGGTCATCGCTCGCGCTCCGTGCCGCTGCGGATCTGGGCGATCCGGTCGGCCAGGTCGTCGTCGAGTTCGGGCCGGCGGTCGCCGGCGTAGTGGTCGATCCGGGCGGCGATCGTGAGCTTCCCGGCGAGGGCGCGCGCCGCCGACCCTCGTTTCTCGGGGCGCGTGCCGCGGACGGCCTCGTGGACGTAGATCACGCCGTGTTTCGGGGAGGGAGCGGTTCCGCGAAGGTGGGCGAACAGCGCCTCCTCCGCGCCGAGGAGCTGGACGGTGCTGCTCGACGTCCTCGCCAGCGATTTCAGCCCGCCGGCGAGCGAGAGGAGGCGGGCCGCGAGCGTCGGCCCGGCGAGCGCCGCGAGGTTCGGGGCGACCGTCGGGAGGACCCGTTCGAGGAACGTTTCGAGCGCGGCGCGTTCGTCGTCGAGCGCGACCGCGCGACCCGCGAGCGAGCGAACCCGCTCGTCCGCGGGGTCGTCGGCTGGTTCCCGAGCCAGTTCGCGACAGAACTCGATACCGGTTCCCGCGTCGTTCGAGCGGCTTCCCGCCCACTCGGCGACGCGTTCCGCGAGTTCGTTCGCCGTCCGTTCGGTGTCGTCCATCGCACGGACGGCGTGGATAACCTGGCGGTCGTCGGCGCGCTCGCGTTCGGTCGCAGCCGTCCGGGCCGCCTCGGTCGCCGCGTCGTGGAGCGCCGCGTAGTACTCGTCCGCGTCGGCGGCGAAGCCGGCCTCGACCGCCAGCGCGGGCCAGTCGGCCGGGGCGTCCGCGCTCCCCTCCCGGATGCGGTCGCGGGCCGCCGGGTCGTCGGACGCGAGCCCCGCGAACCATCCCTCTGTCATGGGGTGGCCTTTCGAACTCGCGCGCAAAAGCCGTCCGGTTCCCGCGACGGGGCTTCGACCGCGCCAAATCAGGGCGAATTTGGGTGTGTTTGTGGCATACTTACATGTACTGATCTGCCGGATCATAATCCGTGCGGCGACGCACGTGACCCAAATGACAGACGAAAACACCGTACGCGAGGAGTCCGACGGACCGCTCGATTTCTTCGAGACGATGACCGAGAAGCTGGGTTCGCGCCGGAAGTTCATGGGCGACGCCGCGAAGGTCGGTGCCGGTGCCGTCGCGCTCTCGGCCGTGGGGGCCGGGACCGCGAGCGCCTTCCACGAATCCAGCGACGTCGACATCCTGAACTACGCGCTGACGCTCGAACACCTCGAAGCGACCTACTACGCGGAGTTCCTCGACGAACACTCCGAGAGCGACGTCGAGGGCTCGGCGGTGGCTCAGTACTTCGCTCGACCCACCCTCCGCTACTCGCTCTATCAGCAGATCGAGGACGTCGCGGACCACGAGGCCCAGCACGTCGACGCGCTGAGCCAGACCATCTCCGACCTCGGCGGCACGCCCGTCGAGGCCGCGGAGTACACCTTCCCCTACGACTCGATGGAGGAGTTCGTCGCCCTCTCGGACCGCATCGAAGCGGTCGGTGTCTCGGCCTACGCGGGTGCCGCACCGTACATCGAGAACCAAGACGTGCTCGCGGCCGCGCTCTCGATCCACAGCGTGGAGGCCAACCACTCGACGTTCTTCAACGTCCTCAACCTCCAGCGTGCCGCGCCGAACGCGTTCAACCCGGCCCGAAACAAGGACCAGGTGCTCGGCATCGTCACGCCGCTCATCGACTCGTAGAACTGCTCACCCACCGATTTTTTGGTCGTCACTCCGGCGAGCAGCGCTGCCGCCGTCGCCGAATCGGTCCGCGCGGTTTCGACAGGATTTAACCCGCGGGTACACACGTCCCGGTATGAGTCAGAGCGATGCCGACGGTACGCCCGCGCGGACCTGTGTCTCGTGTGGGATCAACATCTCCGGGACCAACGCCGCGAAGTTCCCGTGTCCCGACTGTGGCCACCAGATCTACCGCGACGCAAACTGCCGCAAGCAGAGCACCCTCTACGAATGCCCGCGGTGTGGCTTCACGGGGCCGTAAAATGGGGAAAGTCGCCGCGAAGCTCAAAGTGATGCCCGAGAGCCCCGACGTCGACCTCGACGAACTCCAGGGCGAGCTCGAAGAGAGCCTGCCGGAGGGCGCGAAGATCAACGGGTTCGAGCGCGACGACGTCGCCTTCGGGCTGGTCGCGCTGCTCCCCACCGTCATCGTCCCCGACGACGCGGGCGGGACGGAGTCCGTCGAGGAGGCCTTCGCCGCCCTCGACCGCGTCGAGAGCGTCGCGGTCGAGAACGTCGGCCGGATCTGAGCGACGGGAGAACGCACGTTTTATGGCCGCCGACGCATAACCCGGTTCTACCATGCCCAACTCCAAGGGACCCCTCAAGAAGACCCGGAATAAACTCTCGAACGACCCGCGCGAGCGCGGCACCTCGCCGCCCCAGCGCGCCATCGAGGACTTCGACGAGGGCGAACACGTCCACCTTCGCCTCGACCCCAGCGTCCCCGACGGCCGATTCCACCCCCGATTCAACGGCCACACCGGCGAGGTGCTCGGTCGGCAGGGCCGGGCCTACCGGGTCCGGATCAACGACGGCGGCAAGGACAAGACCCTGATCGCGATCCCCGCCCACCTCCGCCGACAGGAATGACGATCTTCAAGCGGAAACTCGACGAGGAGTACCTCACGCTCGCCGAGACCAAGGAGCTCCTCGCCGACATCGAGGCCGAACGCGCCGCCGACCCCGACCGGGAGCTGCGCTACGAGCTCCACCGAGCGATCGAGCACGTCAACCGGTTCTCGGAGCTCACGGTCGAGGAGTCCCAGGAGTTCGTCGACGAACTCGACGGGTTCGAGAAGATCGACGAGCCCACAGCGTACAAGATCGCGAACCTCAAACCCGCCAACCGCGACGAGCTCCGGGCGGTGTTCGCCCAGGAGCGCTACTCCCTCTCGGGCGACGAGCTCGACGAGGTGCTCGACGTCGTCGCTCGGTACGCCTGAGCCGGCGCGAATTTAAGTGCGTCCTCGGCGTACGGGACCGCTATGAGCGACGCCGAGCAGAGCAGCGATACGGACGACCGCCGTGTCGTCGTGCTCGACCTCCTGCCGAATGGCCGCGCCGACGACGACCGACCGCCCAATCGGAAATCCCCGCTCGCCTACTGTCTCGGGGAGGCCGACTTCTCGCTCGTCGAACTCACGCTCGCCGACGAGACGGATATCGGTTTCAGCGACCGGGTTCGCCCCGACGACGAGGGCGTCGAGCGGTTCCGGTCGGTCACCTTCGAGGACGTATCGAGCGCCGCGCGCTCGGAGCTCGAGTACGCCGTCGAGGACCTCATCGACCGCGATGAGAGGCGGTTCGTCGACTTCTACAACGACGCCCAGCCGATCAGCCTCCGGCTCCACCAGCTCAATCTCCTCCCGGGGATCGGCAAGAAGCTTCGAAACTCGATCCTCGACGAGCGAAAGCGGACGCCGTTCGAGAGCTTCGCGGACCTCGAAGAGCGCGTCGCGGGCCTCCACCGCCCGAAGGAGATCCTCGTCGAGCGGATCCTCGAAGAGCTCCGGGACGAGGACCTGAAGTACCGGATCTTCGTGGGGCGCGAGCCGACCGAGGAGTGACGCCGAGAGCGGGAGGTTTTACACCCAATGGGTGACTAGCCACATCAATGACCGAACCCGAGGGTTCGCGAGCCCGGCGCGATCCCGACGCGTTGCTGGCGCGGGCGGGTGTTCGTGGCGACCGAAACCAGGACCAGCACTTCCTCGTCGACGACCGGGTGCTCGACCGGCTCCCCGAGTACGCGACGGCGTTCGACACGAGCCACGTCCTCGAGGTCGGGGCGGGCACCGGCGGGCTGACCGACCGACTGCTCGCTGACGCCGAGCGCGTGACGGCGGTCGAGCGGGACGTCCGCCTCGTGGAGTTCCTCCGCGAGGAGTTCGCGGGGGCGGTCGATGCCGGACGGCTCGACGTGGTCGCCGGCGACGCGCTCGACGTCGACCTCCCCGAGTTCTCCGCCTCGGTCTCGAACCTCCCCTACGGGAGTTCGAGCGAGCTGTTGTTCCGACTCCTGCCGCGAGAGCGCCCGCTCGTGGTGATGGTGCAAGCGGAGTTCGCCGAGCGGATGGTCGCCGATCCCGGGAGTTCGGAGTACGGCCGGCTGTCGGTGACGGCGGGCCACTACGCCGACGCCGAGATCGTCGAGCGGGTCCCACGGGAGGCGTTCTCGCCACCGCCCGCCGTCGAGAGCGCGGTGGTACGGACCACGCCGCGCGACCCCGACTACGACGTCCCCGAGGACGCCTTCTTCGCGTTCGTCCGCGGCGTGTTCACCCAGCGCCGGAAGACGATGCGCAACGCGATCCGCAACACGACCCACATCACCGGCATCGCCGATGCGGCGGCCGTCGTCGCGGCCGCGGACGAGGACCTGCTCGCGAGCCGCGCGGGCGAACTCCGGCCCCAGGAGTTCGCCGCGCTCACGACCCTCGCGATCGAGGACGGAGGGCTCGCGGTGTGACGGCCCGCGGTCCGCGCCGCCCGCGCCGTCCGCGTTCCGGCCACCCCACCCGAACGCTATCGTCCGACTCAGGTGTGAAGACCGTCTCAAACGCGCGAACCTGGCAGTTACAAGCAACGGCCCGAAAGACCCCGAGGACGTACCGACCTACATGGCGATCATCAAGGACATCCGGGAGAGCCTCTCCCCGACGTCCACCGACGATGGGACGATGCGGTACCGGTGTGTCGACTGTCTCACGGAGTTCGACGAGCAAAAACGGATCTGTCCGAAGTGTGGCGGTGCCGAGTTCGACCGTCTCTGACGGGTCGGGACGAGCGGATTCACCCCCTGTCCGCCGATCGCCTTCGACGGTGACGCCATCGACTGTGGGGTCCGGCGGTGGTCGCGGGTGATCCTCGCGACCGGATTCGTGCGATGGCTCCAGACGACGTATCTCTCGTCGACGGGGTCGCGCGTGCTCGGAACTTTCGGGGCGTTGCTACTGCTCGGGGTCGTGGTCTACCTCGTCGACCGCGCTGGGCGACCGTTCAAGAACCGCTATAGCTCCCGGCTCACCGAGGCGTTCCAGGCGGGCATCGTCGCGGTCTGGCTGATACTCACCGTCGTCTGGGTCACGGTGGTCTGGAACATCACGTGGGCGCTCGACATCGTCATCAACACGTTGTCGATAAACCGACTGACAGCGGTCCGGGCCCTGTTCACCGTCACGGCGATCATCGTCGCCTATCTCTTCGTTCGACTGCTGAATCGCTCGATCGATCGCCTTTCGGAGGAACACGGCGCGATCACCGACCATCAAAGCGAGATGGCCTACCACGTCGCCGACGTCGGGGTGTTCGTGGTCGTTGGGTTCGTCTCGCTCGCGATCTGGGGCATCAGCCTCGGGAACCTCTTCCTCAGCGCGGGCGTCCTCGGAGCGATCGTGGGGCTTGCGGGCCGTGAGACGATCGGCGCGATCACCGCGGGGTTCGTCCTGCTGTTCTCGCGGCCGTTCCACGTCGGCGACTGGATCCAAACCGCAGACCACGAAGGTGTGGTTCGTGACGTCACGATCGTCAACACCAAACTCCGGACGTTCGACGACGAGCACGTCCTGATCCCGAACGACGAGATCACCTCGAACCCGCTGGTGAATCGCTCGGAGAACGACCGCCTCCGACTCGACCTCGAAGTCGGCGTCGACTACGAGACCGACCTCGACCGCGCGATGGAGGTCGCCCAGGAGGCGATGACGGACGTCGAGGCGGTTCGGGAGATGCCCGCCCCGCGCGTCATCTCGAAACGGTTCGCGGAGTCGGGGATCGTCCTCGAACTCCGGTGGTGGATCGGCAACCCGAGCGCCCAACGGGAGTGGAAGGCCAAGACCGCCGTCATCACCGGGGTGAAGACCGCCTTCGACCGGGAGGGGATCTCGATCCCCTACCCGCAGCGCACCCTCAGCGCGCGCGAGGAGGCCACCTTCGAGGTCGACGAGATGGCCTCGGAGGGGGTTCCGAGGTCGGATGCGGCCACCGACGGGGGCGAGTGATGGGGCTCGACGCCCGCCGCGACCGCGACCGGGTCTACCAGCCGGCCGAGGATTCGGATCTCCTCGCGACCGCCGCGCGCGAGGCGGCGTCCTCGACCGATCGAGTACTCGATGTCGGCACCGGATCGGGCTACGTCGCCCACGAGGTGGCCGAGACCGGAGCCCGGGCCATCGGTGTGGACCCGAACCCCCACGCCTGTCGGGAGGCCCGCGACCACGGCATCGAGACCGTCCGTGGCGACCTCACCGCGCCGTTCGCCCCCGACTCGTTCGACCTCGTGACGTTCAACCCGCCGTACCTCCCGACCGACCCCGACGACGAGGCCGACGACTGGATGGGGGTCGCCCTTTCGGGCGGCGAGACGGGTCGGGCCGTGATCGAACCGTTCCTCGCCGACGTCGGGCGGGTGCTCGCACCGTCCGGCCACGTCCTCCTCCTCGTGAGCAGCCTCTCCGACATCGACGTGGTTCGCGAGCGCGCGGCGGCCGCGGGGTTCGAGGCGAGCGCCGTCGCCGAGGACTCCTTCCCCTTCGAGAAGCTCCTGATACTCCGACTCGATCCCGTGTGATAACCTCTGGGCATAACTCGGAGTAGAAAATATTAAAGACCCGCATCACGTCGGGTCGGCAATGACGGAACTCGTTGCGACGACACCGGGCGTCCTCCCGCTGCCGGACTGGGCGAAGGACCGACTGGGGAGCCTGAAGGGCCACCAGAAGGAGGACCTCGTCGACGGCGACGAGGGCGCGGAGATAACCGACGTCTACGCCGAGGCGCGCGCGGCGGTCGCCGACTGGCAGACCACCGCCGGGCTCCACAGGATAGGGGAGGGTCAGCTCCGGTGGGACGACATGCTCGCCCACCCGCTCTGTGTCCACGACGCGGTCGAGACGCGCGGCATCGTGCGCTACTACGACAACAACAACTTCTACAGGGAGCCGGTGGTCTCGGGCGAACTCACCTTCGACGGCGACCTCGCCGACGACCTCGACGCGTTCGTTGCAATGGAGAACGCTCCGGAGAGCGTTCAGGCGGTGGTCCCCGGTCCGTACTCCCTCGCCGACCTCGCGACCGACGAGTTTTACGGGGACGAGGCGGCCTTCCTCGACGCCATCGCGAACTTCCTCGCGGGCGAGGTCCGGGCGTTCCCCGACGTCGAGACGGTGTTCGTGCTCGAACCCTCGCTGGTGACCGCCCCACCGGACGACGACCTCGCCGAGCGCGCGAGCGAAGCGCTCGATTCGGTGGCCGACGCGACCAGCGCCGACGTGGTGGTCCAGACCTACTGGGGGGCGCTGACCGAGAAGGTCCACGCCCACGTCCTCGATGCCGACGTCGACGCGGTCGGCTACGACTTCGTGACGAACCACGAGGACAACCTCTACAACATCAACGAGTACGGCACGAAGGACGATATCTCGCTCGGTCTCGTCGACGGCCAGAACACGCTGGTCGAGGACCCCGAGAAGGTGGCCGAACGGGTCGCGTGGGTCGACTCGCAGATCCCTGCCTCGGAGTTCGAGACGACCTACCTCACCACCAACACCGAGCTGTTCTATCTCCCCGTCAACCGGACCACGGCGAAGTTCGAGGCGCTTGCCGAAGGGGCGGCGCTCGCGGAGGCCGACGCATGAGCGAGAACCGCGAGCAGTTCCGACCCGACGGCCACCCGAACGAGCACTTCATCCTCACCACCGTGGTGGGGAGCTACCCCAAACCCAAGTGGCTCGACCGGGTGCGCGAACAGCACGAGACCCCGGAAGGTGGGTTCGACGACGACAACTGGGCCGAGGCCGCCGACGACGCCGCCCGGATCATCACCGACGAGCACGAGCGCGCGGGCCTCGACGTGGTGGTCGACGGCGAGATGCGAAGAAACGAGATGGTGGAGTTCTTCGCCGAGCGGATCGAGGGCTACGAGTTCAACGGCCCCGTGAAGGTCTGGGGCCACAACTACTTCGACAAACCCTCGGTGACGGACGCGGTCGCCTACGACGAGCCGTGGCTGGTCTCGGAGTTCGAGTTCACGAACGAGGCGGCCGAACGTCCCGTCAAGGTCCCGATAACGGGACCTTACACCCTCGCGAGCTGGAGCTTCAACGAGGCCTACGACGACGACCGCGACCTCGCGCTCGCGCTCGCGGACCTCGTGAACGAGGAGATCCAGAAACTGGTCGAGCACGGCGCACGCTACATCCAGATCGACGAGCCCGCGCTCGCCACCACGCCCGACGACCACGCCATCGTCGGCGAGGCGCTCGATCGGATCGTCGCCGACCTCCCCGAGGACGTCCGGATCGGTCTCCACGTCTGCTACGGGGATTACTCCCGGATCTACCCCGAGATCCTCGACTTCCCGATCGACGAGTTCGACGTCGAGCTCGCCAACGGCGACTACGAACAGCTCGACGTCTTCACGGACCCCGAGTTCACGGTCGACCTCGCGCTCGGCGTGACCGACGCCCACGTCGCGGCGGTCGAATCCGTCCCCGAGATCAAGGAGAACATCAAGAAGGGCCTGGAGGTCGTCCCACCCGAACGGCTCACCGTCAGCCCCGACTGCGGGCTGAAGCTCCTGCCGCGCGAGGTAGCCTACGGCAAGACCGCGAACATGGTGGCGGCCGCTCGCGAGGTCGAACGCGAACTCGATTCGGGTGACGTCGAGGTCGGTGCCTCGGCGACCGCCGACGACTGACCGTCCCATCGACGTTCCACCGACCGGATGAACGATCCGGCTATAGGTGACACGACCGTTTTGCCGTGAGATAACGTCTACCGGCCATGCGCCGTCGGCTCGCGTATCTGGAACCGATGGGCTCGCGGGCCGAGAACGCCGCCGGCTCCTTTCTCACCGCCGAGGACCTCCTCCAGTTCCTCGACCACTCCATCGACGACGAACCCGACGCCCACACCCCGCTCGCGTTCCCGCTCCAGGCGCGCGACCTCTCCGGCCTTTCACCGGCGTTCGTGCTGACCTGCGGGTTCGACCCGCTCCGCGACGAGGGGTTCGCCTACGTCGACCGCCTCCGCGAGGCCGGGGTCGATGTCGAGCACGCCAACTTCGAGTCGATGGTCCACGGATTTCTCGACATGGATATCGTCGACCACGCGTACGACGGGACCGAGGCGGCCGCGGCGTGCCTCCGAACCGAACTCGACGCGTAGCCCGTCGTCGGTGTACCCGACCGACACGGCTGCCGTGGTGTTTGATCCGCACGAATCGCCGAACGAACAAGGCTCCGAAGCGGTGCAGAAAGTTTATTACGGGACCTCGAAAACGGATACGATGGAGCCTGACCGGCTCCGGACCGGCGGGGACGACCCCGTTCCCTGGCATCACCCATCCCAGTCCGTCCCCCTCCCCGCTTTTGCGACCGTCGTGCTACGAGCCACGTCGCTCGCGGTCTGCCTGGGGGCGAGGAATTATGCGCCCGCCCCCGGACGGATGAGTATGCGAGTCCTGGTGACCGGCGCGACGGGGTTCATCGGCGGCCGGCTGCTTCCGGCCCTCCGCGCCGCCGGCCACGACTGCGTCGTGCTCACTCGGGACGCAGCGCGCTACGACGGACCCGATGGGGTGGACGTCGTCGAGGGCGACCTCCTCGAACCCGGGAGCTTCGACAGTGCCGTCGAGGACTGTACGGCGGCCTACTACCTCGTCCACTCGATGGAGTCGCCGGACTTCGAGGCGCGCGACCGGCGCGCGGCCCGGAACTTCGCGCGGGCGGCGAGCGCGGCGGCGCTCTCGCGCGTGGTCTATCTCGGCGGTCTCGGCGAGGAGAGCGAGGGACTCTCGCCACACCTCCAGTCGCGGCGCGCGCTCGAAGGCGTGCTGCGGGACGGCGACTACGACCTCACGGTACTCCGGGCGGCGGTCGTCCTCGGCGCTGGCGGCGCGAGCTTCGAACTCCTCCGCCAGTTCGTCGAGCGCCTCCCGCAGTTCGCCGCCCTGCCGCTCCCGGCGGCGGTGAGGACGAACTGCCAGCCGATCGCGCTCGACGACGCCGTGGCGTCGCTCGTGGGCGTGCTCGACGCCTCGGAGACCCGCGGGGAGACCTACGACATCGGGGGGCCGGAGGTGTTGACCTACGAGCAACTCCTCCGACGCGTCGCCCGCGCGGCCGGTCGAACGCTGATGACGATGCCCGTTCCGTGGCTCCCGCGGTCGACCGCGACCTACTGCCTCGACCGGATGACGGGGATTCCGACGGTCATGATCGCCTCGCTGATCGAGGGGCTCGACAACACCGTCGTGGTTCGGAACGAGTGTCCTCGCGACCTGGTTCCGGTCGATCGGACCCCGGTGACCGTGGCGATCCGCCGGGCGCTCGCCGAGTGATCACTCCATCGCGGCGTCGAGTACCGACCGGCGTTCCGCGATCGTCGTCGCCGTCATCGAGAGACGTTCGTCGTCCATCCGAACGTCGAGCCGTCCACTGTCGGTGCTCCGTCCGATCACGTCGACGGGCGCGACGCCGTCGAACGCTTCCTCGACTCCCTCGGGGTCGTCGGTTTCGACGACGGCACGACCCGGCCGTTCGCCGAACAGCGCGGCGGCGGGGTTCTCATAGTCGTCGATCTCGATCCGTGCGCCCGCTTCGGGCGTGACCATCTCCGCGAGCGTCACCGCGAGGCCGCCGTGGCTCACGTCGTGAACCGCGGCCGTCGCCTCCTCGTTCGCCACCCGCGCGAGCGCCGCGACGAATTCTTGAGGATCGTCGGGGAGGTTCGGGAAGCGGTCGGCACCGCCGAACCGCGCGAGGTATTCGGACCCGCCGAGAGCCGGGTCGTCGCCGTCGAGCCCACCGACCAGTAGGAGATCACCGACCCCGCGGAGGGCGGTCGGCGGGGCTTCGTACCCCTCGCGAACGCCGACCATCGCGAGCGTCGGCGTCGGCGGGATCGGACCCGCAGCGGAGTCGTTGTAGAGCGAGACGTTCCCGCCGACGACGGGGACGTCGAGGTCGGCACACATCCCCGCGAGGCCGTCGACGATGGCCGAGAACCCGCCGTAGGTCCCGGGGTTCTCGGGGTTGCCGCCGTTGAGGCAGTCGACCGCAGCGAGCGGCGTCGCGCCTTTCGCGGCGAGGTTGGTGGCGTTTTCGAGCGCGACCGCACGTGCGCCCGCCGCCGGGTTCGCGGCGGTCCAGTTCGGCTCCGCCCCCGCCGAGAGCGCGAGGCCGATCCCCGCCCCATCTCCGCTGGCGTCGTGGATCGCGAGAACCGCGCTGTCGTCGCCCGGCCCGCGCGCCGTCCGGAGGCCCACTTCGTGGTCGTACTGGCGGTAGACCCACTCCCGGCTCGCGGTGTTCGGGCTCCCCACCAGCTCCCCGAACGCGGTTTCGAGGTCGGGGCTCGGCAGGTCGCGGTCGGGTTCGACGGGCGATTCGGCCGGCAGGTCGTAGGCCGGCGCGCCGTCGGCGAGGAACTCGGCGGGTGCGTCGACCACGGCGTCGCCGTCGAACGAACAGGTGTAGTTCCCCTCGACGACCTCCCCGATGACCGAACAGCCGAGGTCGAACCGATCGGCGATCGCTCGGACTCGCTCGACGTTCTCCGGTGCGACCTCGTAGCACATTCGTTCCTGGGACTCGGCGAGCAGGATCTCTATCGGGTTCATCCCGGGTTCGCGCTGGTGGACGGCCCCGAGGTCGATGTCGGCTCCGAGCCCGCCCTTCGCGACCAGTTCGGCCGAGGCCCCACCCAAGCCCGCCGCACCGAGGTCGCGGGCGGATTCGATCAGCTCCTCGTCGATGAGCTGCTCGTTCGACTCGATCAGGAGCTTCTCGGTGTAGGGGTCGCCGACCTGTACCGCCGGCCGGTCCTCGGTTTCGGCGTCCTCGGCGAGGTCCTCGCTCGCGAAGCTCGCCCCGCCGAGCCCGTCGCGGCCGGTCGCGTTCCCCACCAGCACGAGTTGGTTGCCCGGTCGCTGGGCCTCGGCGGTGACGAGCCGCTCGGTATCGAGCAGCCCCACACAGGCCACGTTGACCAGCGGGTTGCCTTCGTAGCCCGGGTGGAACGCGAGGCTACCGCCCACCGTCGGCACGCCGATGGCGTTGCCGTAGTCGGCGATCCCCTCGACGACGCCGTCGAGAAGGTAGCGGGTGTGCTCACGGTCGAAGTCGCCGAAGTAGAGCGAGTCCGTGAGCGCGATGGGGTAGGCCCCCATCGAGAGGGTGTCCCGGACGATGCCGCCGACGCCCGTCGCTGCGCCGTCGTAGGGGTCGACGAACGAGGGGTGATTGTGGCTCTCGATGCCGAGGGTGATCGCGAGGTCGGTCGTCTCGTCACCCGTCGGGAGCCCGACCACGGCGGCGTCGTCACCCGGCCCGACCACGACCTGCTCGCCCTCGCTCTCGAATTCCGTGAGGAGCGGGCGCGAGGAGCGGTAGGCGCAGTGCTCGCTCCAGAGGTTCTCGAACAGCACGCTTTCAGTAGGGGTCGGCTCGCGACCGAGCCGCTCGGTTATCCGGCGGCGGTCGTCGTCGGCGAGGGGCATGGGCGAGGTTTCGGGAGTCCGAGTATAGCGCTTTTGATAGCCGTGAAACGGGGAAATCCGGGGAGGACGGTTTCGTGGGTCGGTTCGACGCTTTTCGCTCGTTTTGGATTCGACTGCCGATTCGTCGACGACGAGTCCCGACACAACTGAGAACCGCAGGCCACGTCCTCCCCAACCGATTCGCTCGCTCCCGTCGGTCGCTCACTCATCCCTCGCGCGAGTCGCGCGTCTTCGACGCGCTCCCGCGCGCCACCGTGACCGCCGCGCCCATCACCGGTCCACGACCAAACGCGCTCTCACTCCGTCGCGTCGCGGTACTCCGCCTGCGAGATGGTGTATCGGTACTCGTCGCTGACCTCGTCGCCGTGGGGCAGCCAGTTCCGGAGGAGTCCCTCGCGCCGTCCACCGTAGGCCTCGACGTACTTCTCGATGGCGCGGCGCGACCGGTCGTTGTCGGCGTGGTGACTCACCGAGACGACTTCGAGGTCCAGCCGTTCGAAGGCGAGCTTCATCAGCGCGCCGGCGCGCTCGCCCGAGTAGCCACGACCCCAGAATCGCTTGCGGAGCCACGTACCCAACCTGCCGGTTCGGCGGTCCCAGTCGATGTGGAGCGCGGCGTTGCCGGCGTACTCGCCGGCACCGTCTCGCGGGTCGCCGTACTCCCCGCTCGCCGATTCCGAGGCGCTTGGCACCTCGTCGCTCTCGTCGTCCCGCGGTCGGATGACGTAGCCCGCCGCCTCGCCCTCCTCCCAGCGCTCCTCCACACCGTCGATGTACTCCTTCGATTCGAGGAGCGTCTCGTGGGGTTCCCAGGGCATGTAGCGGGTGACCTCGTCCATCGCCTCCGGGCCGTCGGCGTCCGAACAGATCGCGTAAAACTCGAAGAGATCGAGGTTCTCGTGACACAGCCGTTCGAGCACCAGCCGCTCGGTCTCGATGCGGTCGGGGAACATACCCGACCCTCCGGGCGGGCTCACAAAAGCGTTCGCCGACGCGCGACGGAAATCACCCCGCGGCGACGGGTCCGCAAGCCTTTGGAGCGCTCACGACCACGGAGGGGCATGGACGCCGCGCTCGGGCCGCCGGCCGCGATGGCCGACCACGGCGACGACCTCACGCCGATGATGACCCAGTACGTCGAGCTG
This sequence comes from Halococcus hamelinensis 100A6, assembly GCF_000336675.1. Lineage (NCBI taxonomy): Archaea > Methanobacteriati > Methanobacteriota > Halobacteria > Halobacteriales > Halococcaceae > Halococcus > Halococcus hamelinensis. Next base: position 91,785 of record NZ_AOMB01000023.1, read on the forward strand.
TGCGAGCGCTACGACGACGCGCTGGTGCTCTTTCAGATGGGGGACTTCTACGAGGCCTTCTGCGAGGCGGCGGAAGTGGTTTCGCGCGAACTCGAAGTCGCGCTGACCCAGCGCGAGGACAGCACCGGCACCTACCCGATGGCCGGGGTCCCGATCAGAAGCGCCGCCTCGTCGGTCGAGACCCTGCTCGATGCGGGCTACCGTGTCGCGGTCGCCGAGCAGGTCGAGGACGCCGAGGAGGCTACGGGAGTGGTCGACCGCGCGGTCACACGGGTCGTGACCCCCGGCACGGTCGTCGAGGACGAACTGCTCGCGCCCGGCTCCGCGAACTACGTGGCGTGCCTCGCGAGCGCGACCGGCGAGGGTGAGGGCACGTACGCCGTCGCGGTCGTCGACGTCTCCACGGGCGAGTTCCGGGTCACGAGCGCCGACTCGCGCGAGGGGATTCGCGACGAACTCGACCGGTTCGCTCCCAAGGAGGCCGTACTCGCGCCCGAGTTCGACGGTGATTTCGACCTCGATTGCATGGTGACGCCCCACGACCCGGACGCGTTCGAGGTCGAGGCTGCCCGCGAGCGGCTCGAAAGCGTGGCCTCACGTCCCGAAGCCGTCGTCGAGAACGATGCCGAGCTCCGTGCCGCTGGCGCGCTGCTCGCCTACGCCGCCCACACCCAGACGGCCGACGGCGCGCTCGACCACGTCACCCGACTCACCCGGGACGACCCGCGGGACCGCCTCGAACTCGACGCCACCGCGCTCCGGAGCCTCGGGGTCTTCGAGAACCCGTCCGGGAGCGACGACCACACCCTCCTCGACGTGCTCGACGAGACCTCGTGTGCGCTCGGCCGCCGAACGCTCGTCCGGTGGCTCCGACGACCGCTCCGGGATCGGGAGAGGATCGAGGCGCGCCTCGACGCCGTCGCGGAGCTGACGCACGCGTCGCTGGTTCGCGAGGAGCTCCGCGACCTGCTCCGGGACGTCTACGACATCGAACGCCTCGTCGGGACGGTCTCGCGCCGACGGGCGAACGCCCGCGACCTCCGTGCACTGAAGGCCACCCTCGACGTCGTTCCAAAAATTCGTGAGACCCTCTCCGAGACCGATTCGGCTCTGCTCGCCGACTCGCGGGCCGACCTCGACGGCCTCGACGACGTCCGAGGGCTGATCGGGCGCGCGATCCGCGAGGAACCGCCGACCGAGATCACCGAGGGCGGCGTCATCGCCCGTGGTTTCGACGACGACCTCGACGAGCTCCGGACGAACGCGCGCGAGGGCCGCGAGTGGGTCGAGGGCCTGGAGGAACGCGAGCGCGAGCGCACCGGGATCGACTCGCTCTCGGTGGGCCACAACGAGGTTCACGGCTTCTACATCGAGGTCACGAACCCGAACCTCGACGCGGTGCCCGAGGAGTACACCCGCCGACAGACGTTGAAGAACTCCGAGCGGTTCTACACCCCCGAGCTCAAGCGCCGCGAGGACGAGATCCTCGGGGCCTCCGAGCGCGCCGACGCCCGCGAACACCGCCTCTTCCGCGAGGTTCGCGAGGAGGTAGCAGGTGAGACCGAACGCCTCCAGGCGCTCGCCGACACCCTCGCCGCGCTCGACACCCTCGCGACGCTGGCCCACGTCGCGGTCGAGAACCGATACACCAGACCCGAACTCGACCACGACGGGGTCGCGATCCGCGACGGCCGCCACCCGGTGGTCGAACGCGGAACCGAGTTCGTCCCGAACGACGTCGACCTCCGCGAGGAGCGATTCGCCGTCATCACCGGCCCGAACATGTCCGGGAAGTCGACCTACATGCGTCAGGTCGCGCTGATCCAACTGCTCGCCCAGGTCGGGAGTTTCGTGCCGGCGAGCGAAGCGAAGCTCCCCGTCGTCGACAGGATCTTCACCCGGATCGGGGCCTCGGACGACATCGCGGGCGGGGAGTCCACCTTCATGCGCGAGATGACCGAACTCACCGCGGTGCTCCACGACGCGACGCGTGATTCGCTCGTCCTCCTCGACGAGGTTGGGCGGGGCACCTCGACCACCGACGGCGAGGCCATCGCCCGCGCGGTCACGGAGTTCATCCACGACGAGGTCGGCGCGACCACGCTGTTCGCGACCCACTACCACGACCTCGCGCGCCTCGGCGATGAACTCGACGGCGTGCGAACCCTCCACTTCGCCGTCGAGGGCGACCCCGACGCGGGCGATGGCACGGGGTCGGACGGCGTGACCTTCCTCCACACGGTGGCCGAGGGCAGCGCGTCGGCGTCCTACGGTATCGAGGTCGCGCGGCTGGCGGGCGTCCCCGAGTCGGTCGTCGAGCGTTCGCGCGACCTCGTCGCCCGCGAGACCGGGAGTTCCGAACCGGCGACCGACGAAACGGACGAGCCGGGTGAGGAGCAGCGCTCCGCCGGAGACGAGTCCGAAGCGGGCGACGAAGCCGCTATACCGCCGGAGGCCGTAGCCGAGCTACGCGAGCTTCGGGTGGCCGAGCTGACGCCGGTGGAGGCGCTCGTCCGGCTCGACACGCTCAAACGACGATTCGATGACCAGGATAACTGAACTCGACACCGAGACGGTCGAACGCATCGCGGCCGGCGAGGTCGTCACGCGGCCCGCGAGCGTCGTGGTCGAACTCGTCGAGAACGCACTCGATGCGGGGACCGAGTCGGTCGAGATAACCGTCGAGAACGCGGGGCTCGACCTGATCCGCGTCGCCGACGACGGACACGGCATGGCCCGCGAGGACGCGGCGCTCTCGGTCGAACGCCACACCACGAGCAAGATCCGGGACGTGGCGGACGTCGAACGGATCTCGACCCTCGGCTTTCGGGGCGAGGCGCTCCCGAGCATCGCCCACGCCGCACGACTCGAACTCACGACCAAGCACGAAGAGAGCGGCGTCGCCGGCACGCGGGTGGTGGTCGACGGCGACGAAAAACGCGTGACTGCGGCGGGGCGGGCGGTGGGGACGACGGTCTCCGTGCGGGACCTGTTCGAGCGGATCCCTGCCCGACGGAAGTCGCTGGCCCAGCCCAAACGGGAGTTCGCGCGGGTCAGCGAGGCGGTCACGGGCTACGCGCTGACCCACCCCGAGGTTCGGTTCTCGCTGACCCACGACGGCCGGAACGTGGTCTCGACGCCCGGGTCGGGGAGCTACACCGACGCCGTCCTCGGCGTCTACGGTCGCGAGACCGCGGGCGAGAGCACGACCGTCGACCACCGCGCGGACGGGATCGAGGTGCGTGGGCTCCTCGTCTATCCGTCGATAACCCGGGCGGGCCCCACCCACGTGACCACCGCGGTCAACGGCCGCACGCTCCGGGACAGCACGATCAGAGGGGCGGTTCGGGAGGGCTACGGCAGCCTGCTCCCCGACGGCCGATATCCGGTCGCCGTCGTCGACGTCTCGCTTCCCCCGGAGGACGTCAACGCCAACGTCCATCCCGCGAAGGAGGCGGTCGCGTTCCACGACTCGGACGCGGTCGCGAACGCCGTCGAGCGGGCGGTCTCGGGGGCGCTCTCGACCGAGGACCTCTCGCGGACCGCCGACCTCGCCCTCGACCTCGATGCCGCGGTGGACGACGTGGAGGGGTCGGCGTTCGAGTCGATCGCGGTGATCGGCCAGTTCCGCGAACTCTACTTGCTCTGTGAGGCCGACGACGACCTCCTCGTGGTCGACCAGCACGCCGCCCACGAGCGGATCAACTACGAACGCCTCCGGGCGGCGGTCGGCGATGGCGGTTCGAACGACGGGACGGGCCAGGGGGGCGTCGAGTCCGCCGATATCGAACCGCGTCGGCTCCCGCTCACGGCGAGCGAGGCGGCGCTCGCCGAGACGCACAGGGGCGACCTCGCCGCGATCGGCTTCCGGTTCGAGACCGATAGGGCGTCGCTGCGGGTCACGGGCGTGCCCGCGCCCCTCGGCCGGGTCGCGAGCCCCGAGGCGCTCCGCGACGCGCTCGACACGCTCGCCGCGGGCGAGGAGCCGACGGACCCGCGCGACGAGCTGCTGAAGGAGTTCGCGTGTCACCCCTCGCTCAAGGCCGGCGACGCGCTGACGACCGAGGCGGCGACCAGGCTCGTACGGCGGCTCGGGGCGTGCGAGCAGGCCTTCGCGTGTCCCCACGGCCGGCCGACCGTGCTCCGGATCGACGAGGCGGCGTTCGCGCGCGGGTTCGAGCGACCGAACACCCGTTTCTGACGAGGGTTTATCCGCGATCCGGCGACGAACGGTCCCATGGCGACCCCGCTACCGATCGGCATCGACGTGCTCGACCAACGGCTCGGGGGCGGCGTCCCGCCGGGCAGCATCGTCGCGCTGTGTGCACCGCCGGCGAGTCAAGCCGAACTCCTCCTCTACGAGCTCATGGGCCCGCGCGAGACGCTGTACCTCACGCTCGACCGGACGGAGCGCGGGGTCACGGAGGGCCTTCGTCGCACCACGATCGACACGGGCGACCCGGATATTCGGGCCATCCCCGACGAGAACCGGGTCGACCACGTGCTCGAACGCCTCGGGGGCCGTCCCCGGGAGTCGACGGTCATCGTCGACCACCACACCGTGATCGAGACCGAGGAGCGCGACCGCGTTCCCGAGTTCGTGACCCGGCTCCGCCGCCACCTCGCGGACACCGGGGGCGTCGTGGTGCTCTACTGCCTCGACGGCGACCCGGTCCCGGAGCGCCGGGCGACCACCCTCCACAGCGCCGACGTGGTCGTCCGGCTCACCGTCGACGTCGTGGGGGCGACGGTCGACACCCGGCTCGCGGTGCCGAAGGTCCGCGGCGGTCGCGCGCTCACCGAGACCCTCAAGCTCCAGCTCACCGACCGGGTCGCGGTGGACACGAGCCGCGACATCGCGTAGACGCCGGAACGTCGGGAGTAGCCCCGTAGCAGCCGGCGGTGCGTTGATGTCCGGGCCGTCCGCCACCGGATTCGATGGCTACCGCGACGGAGGCGTTCGGGCTTCGTCGGCTCGGCGTCTAGATCGCGCTCGTCGGACTCGTTCTCGGTGGGTTCGCCTACACCGGCGAGCGGGGCTATCGCTGGTACGAAGCGACGAGTTCGTGAAAAGGTCGTCGGGCGTTACTCGCTCGCGTCGGCCTCGTCGAGCTCCTCGGTGACGTCGTCGAGGTCGACGTCCGCGTCCGCGAGCTCCTCCTCGATGGCTTCCATGTCGGCCTCGCCACCGCCGCCGCCCATACCGCCCATCATGCCACCCATGCCGCCCATCATCCCGCCGGTGCCGTCGATGACCTCCTCGACGACCACGCGGTCGAGGTCGAGCCGGTCGATGAGGTCGCCCAGGATCTGCTGTTTGCCCATCATCCACTGCTGGTCGAACTGGAGCTGGGGCGACTGCTCGATGTAGAGGGTCTCCTTCTCGGTCGTCACCGTCTCGAACTCGGGTTCGCTCTCCTCGTCTTCGTCGTCCTCGGACTCGACCATCTGCTCCTCCTCGACCTCGTCCGTCTCGATCCGCATGTCGAGGTCGGCGTCGAAGTACATCGAGAGCATACCTTTGGCCTGCTCGACGCGGTCCTCGACGACGTCGAGCACCTCGTAGTCGTACTCGACGTCCGAGCCCGCGAGCGGGTGGTTGAAGTCGACTCGCGCGCGCCCACCGATGATGGTCTCGACGTGGCCGTGCTGGCCGTCGATGTCGACGTGACCGCCGGGGTACCGGTCGTCCTCGGGGATCCGGTCGGCGCTGACGGTCCGAACCTCGCCCTCGTCGTACTCGCCGAAGGCTTCGCCCGCCGGCACCGTGACCGTCCCCGAGTCACCGGGTTCGCCGCCGATGAAGTCCTCCTCGACCGCGTCGAAGAGGTGGCCCGCCCCGACCGCGATGACGCGGGGCTCGAAGGTCTCCTGCTGGTCGGCGACGCCCTCCTCCTCGGCGACCTCCTCGTCGGTGGTATCGACCAGCTGGTCGTTCTCTACCGTGCGTGCGGTGTAGGAGAGCCGGACGAAATCGCCCTCCTGGATCCCCGTGGCCTCGGTCTCGTCGGCGGCCGCCGATTCCTCGGTCTCGGTGGCATCGGCGTCCGTCTCGGTCTCGTCGTCGGTCATACCCCCATCAAGTCCCGTTCGACGTTTAAGAACAACGCTTCGCTCCCGCTCCCACGAACCGTCCCCGATTACCCGTCCGCGTCGGCGTAGAGCGTGGTTTCGAGGTACTCTTCGAGCAGTCCGTGGGCGGTTTCGAGCACCGTCTCGTCGCCGAGCACCACCCAGCGGGTCCGTGCGCCGTCGATGATGGTGAGCAACATCGTCGCGGTGCGCTCGGGGTCGACGGGCGCGAAGACGCCCCGCTCGATGCCGTCCTCGATTATCGCCTCGAACAGGTCGCGGACGTAGACGTCGTTCGTCCGGAACTGTTGGCGGTAGACCTCGTTGTGGGCGGCCTGGGACCGGAGTTCGAGCATCGCGGTCTGGAACGCCTCGTGGTCGTCCGGACCGTAGACCAGCGCGTCGATCGTCTCCAGCAGTCGTTCGGCGGGGTCGTCGTTCTCGGTCGCGGCCACCTGCGTCTCGAACCGCGCGATGAGGTAGCCCAGAAACGACGACAGCAGGTCCTCCTTCGAGTCGTAGTGATAGAAGATCAACGACTTGCTCTTCTCGAACTCGTCGGCGATCGACTGGACGGTGAGGTTCACCGCGCCGTGACGACACAGCGCACGATAGGTCGCCCGCATGATCGCCTCGTGTTCGATGTCCGTTCCGTCCCCTCCGTTGTCGGCCGATCCCGTCTCGTCGGTTGTGTCCCCCATTCCGATCACTGACTACGTGGTTAGTCGTCGGCTTATACCTTGTGCTCGGCGTTGCGCTCGGACCGGTCTCGACGGACGACGCCACGCGATCGAGCCCATCGGACGGTTGGTTTTTGTAGCGCCCCGACCTCGAACGTTCATGGCCGACACCACCACCGCGAGCGAGTCCCTCTCGAACGAGGCGGTCGCCGAGCGGCTCGAAGCCCTCGCGAGCGAACTCCGTCACGAGGACGGCGGGATCGACGTCGAGGTCGGCAACAAGTCCGTCTCGCTCGCCCCCTCGGGCAGCATCGACTACGACATCGAGGTCGCCGAGCGCGAGCCGATGCTCGGCAGCAAACACGAGTCGATCACCATCGACCTCGAGTGGAAGACCGACGAGTAAGCCCCCTCACCACACCCATCCCCGAATGTACGAAGTCGAACTCAAGGTCCGCACCGCCCACGACCCGGTTCGCGAACGGCTCACGTCGCTCGATGCCGACCCGCTCGGCACGGTCCGCCAGGTCGACACCTACTACGACGCCCCGGACCGTTCGTTCGCCGAGACCGACGAGGCCCTCCGGGTCAGAACCGAGTCGAGCGACGACGGCGAGCACACCCGAGTGACCTACAAGGGGCCGCTGGTCGAGGAGGCCTCGAAGACCCGCATCGAGCACGAGACGGGGGTCGGAGACCGCGAGGCGATGGCGGGCGTGTTCGACGGGCTCGGCTTCTCGCCCGCGGCCACGGTCGAGAAGGACCGCGACCGGTTCTCGTGTGGGGAGTACACCGTCGCGCTCGATACCATCCGCGGGCTCGGGGAGTTCGTGGAGGTCGAACGCGAGGTCGCGGACGAATCGGCCGTCGCGGACGCCCGTGACGGCGCGCGCGACCTCCTCACCGACCTCGATTGCGACCCCGACACCCAGATCCGGACCTCCTACCTCGGACTCCTCCTCGACGCCGACGCCGATTCGCCGCCCGCGGAAGATAACTGAGCGTAATTTATCGACGCTCGAAGGTTTCCGCAAGTTATAGGCGGGCGGCTATCGAAGGGTGGCCATGACCCAGCGAAACGTCAGTATCGAGGGGCTCGACCGGCCGGCGGCGGAGGAGACCGCCGTCGAGATAGTCGAACGGAAGGGGCTCGGCCACCCCGACTCGCTCTGTGACGGGATCGCCGAGAGCGTCTCGCGCGCGCTCGCGGCGGCCTACCTCGAACGCGTCGGGCGGGTGCTCCACTACAACACCGACGAGACCCAGCTCGTCGCCGGCAGCGCCGCGCCCGCCTTCGGCGGCGGCGAGGTGGTCGAACCCATCTACATCCTCGTCGTCGGCCGGGCGACCAGCGAGTTCGAGGGGACCACGATCCCCACCGAACCCATCGCGCTCGAAGCCGCCCGCGAGTACCTCGAAACCCACGTCCCCGAACTCGAGGTCGGCACCGACGTCGTCGTGGACGCCAAGCTCGGCGAGGGCAGTGGCGACCTCCGCGGCGTGTTCGACGAATCCGGGGTCCCGATGGCGAACGACACCAGCTACGGGGTGGGCCACGCACCGCTCTCGGAGACCGAGACGATCGTCCACACCGTCGAGAACAGGCTCAACGGCGAGTACGCCGTCGACCATCCCTACCTCGGCCCCGACATCAAGGTGATGGGCAAGCGCGAGGGGGAGACGATCGACGTGACGGTGGCGGCGGCGATGATCGACACCTACCTCACCGACGTCGACGCCTACGCGAGCGCGGTGACCGACGTCCGGGAGTACGTCACCGGGATCGCCGAGGAACACACCGACCGCGAGGTCACCGTCCACGTCAACACCGCCGACGACTACGAGACGGACTCGATCTACCTCACGACCACGGGCACGAGCGCCGAGCAGGGCGACGACGGCTCCGTCGGTCGGGGCAACCGCGCGAACGGGCTGATCACACCCAACCGCTCGATGTCGATGGAGGCCACTTCCGGGAAGAACCCCGTCAACCACATCGGGAAGATCTACAACCTCCTCTCGACCGAGATCGCCGAGAACGTCGTCGCGGAGGTCGACGGCATCGCGGAACTCCGGATCAAACTCCTCTCGCAGATCGGCCGGCCGATCGACCAGCCCCACGTCGCCGACGTCCGGGTCGCCACCGACGAGGGCGTCGCGCTCGGCGACGTCGAGAACGAGATCGACCGGATCGTCGACCGCGAACTCGCCGACGTCACCGGGCTGACCGAACGGGTGATCGACGGCGAGATAGCGACGTTCTGACCTGCCTCACTCCCGTTCGTCGAGCACGCCGGCCGCGCCGGGGATCAGGGCGTCCTCGACGAGGGCCGCGGTCGCGCGGCGAAGCCGTTCGGAGAGCGCCTGATGGGAGATCTCGAGCTGGTCGGCGAGTTCGCTCAGGCTAGTCTCGCGCGGGATCGCGAAGTAGCCAGCATCGAGGGCGGCGTCGAGCGCCTCGAACTGCGCCTCGGTGAGCCCGTAGCGACCCACCGGTTTGCCCTCCATCTGCCGGATGGCGGTGACGTCGAAGGTGAGTCCGTTCTCCTCGACGAAGTCGTTGGTCTTCGTGAGCGATTCCTGGTCGGGATAGAGCACGCGGAGGTACCACCGGCCGTCCCGACCGAACGCGTCCATCACCGTCGCGGCGGAGTTGGTGATCATCTGGAGGACGACCTCGACCTCCGAGACCCACTGCATCCGGTAGAGCTGTTCGTTCTCGAACGTCGAGAGCAGGGAGATGTTCCGAGTGCTCGGGTCGGCCTCCAGCGCTTCGCTGATCGCGTCGGCTTCCACCCCACGAACCCACACCAGCGGCATGACCGCGTCGTCGCCGCTCTGGACCACCCGCTCGATCTCGAACTCGACGTCCGGCAGCGACCGCAGCGCCTCGTAGAGCGCGAACTCCTCGGCGGGTATCTCGCCCCTGACGACCTGTGCGTTGCTCATACCCGGGGTTTCGACTCGACACTGATAAACTCCCCTCAACGGTCCGAGGGGTATGTTCCCCGCCGGACGACCGCGAAACCCTATTCCGCGGTCCGGAACGGTGGTGCTTTGAGCCGTCGCCGTCGATGGCGTGTGTGCAGATCGTCGGCTACGCGTCGCTCGACCCCGCGCTGTTCGTCGCCGAGGCGGGGTCGATAGAGCGGATGGACCTCGCCCCCGGCACGGAACTCGCCTACACCCTCGGCGAGCGCCACTGTGCGGGGACGACGACCGACGACGGGACCCACCACCTCTGCGAGCGCTCGCGTGCCCCCTACTGCGAGACCCACACCACGCCGTGGTCGGTAGCGAACAACGCCGACTCCGAGGAGGAGCACGCGGTCTACCTCGCGGGTTTCGCCCCGCGGACGTTCAAGGTGGGCGTCACGCGCTCGTGGCGGCTCGACACCCGCCTGCGCGAACAGGGGGCCGACCGGGCCGCACACGTCCTCACTACGGCAGACGGACGAGCGGCACGCGAACGCGAGACGGCGATATCGACCGAATACGACATCACCGAACGGGTTCGTGTGGCGACCAAGATTCGAGGACTCGCCGAGCCGTTCGACGAGGCGGCGTGGGACGTGCTGCTCGACCCGTTCGAGGTCCGCGAGACGTTCGCGTTCGAGTACGGGCTGAACGTCGAGGACCGACCGGTGGCCGAAACCCTCCTGTGCGGTGCCGTCGTCGGTCTCAAGGGCCGAATCCTCCTGCTCTCCTATCGGGGCACCACCTACGCCGTCGACTGTCGTGACCTCGTGGGCTACGACCTCGAATCGGGCGCGCCCGACCGCGACCTCCAGGCGAGCCTCGGCGGGTTCGGCTGAGGACGGGGAGTACCGAACGCTTTTCCGGCGGGCCAGCCAACCCGGGCGCATGGCAGACGACGAACCCGAACCAACCGACGAGTCGAGCGCCGAACCCGACACTGGCGAGAGCGAGGGCGAGGAGAAGTCCTTCCGCGAGCGCGTCGAGGAGATCCGCGAGGAGCGCGAGGCCGAAGGGGAGGGCGAGGGCGAGAGCCGCGAGGAACGCATGGAGGAGCTGATGGGTGGCGGCGGTCCCGGTGGCGGCATGGGCGGCGGCGGTAACCCGTTCGCGCAGATGATGGGCGGGATGATGGGCGGCGGCCCCGGTGGCGGCATGGGCGGCCCCGGCGGCATGGGCGGCGGCCCGCCCGGTGCCGGTCCCGGCGGTCCGGGCGGCGAGAGCGACGCGGGCAACGAGGAGATGGTTCGCGAGGTCCGACAGCTCCGCGACGAGGTTCACGACATCCGACGCACGCTCGAACGCATCGCCGACGCGCTCGAAGAGTAACTTACTCCGGGAACCCGGTCCCGAGTTCGATCGACTCGTCCTCCGCACAGCGACCGACGAGTTTCGCGGGGTTGCCGACCGCGGTGCAGTTCGGCGGCACGGATTCTAGGACGACGGACCCCGCACCGACGCTCGCGTTCTCGCCGATGACGATCGGCCCCAGCAGGGTGGCGTTCGCCCCGATCGTCGCGCCGTCTTCGAGCGTCGGATGGCGCTTTTCGTCCGCCAGCGAGTCGCCGCCGAGCGTGACGCCCTGATAGAGCATCACGTCGTCGCCGATATCCGTGGTCTCGCCGACCACCACGCCCGCGCCGTGGTCGATGAAACATCGCCGGCCGATGTCGGCCCCGGGATGGATCTCGACCCCGGTGAGGAGTCGCGCGAGGTGCGATATCAGCCGTGCGGTGAGTTGGAGGTCGCGCTCCCACGCGGCGTGGCCGAGGCGGTAGGCCCAGAGCGCGTGGAGCCCTGGATACGCGAGCACGACCTCGAGGGCCGACTTCGCCGCCGGGTCCTTCGCCAGCGCGGTACGGACGTCCTCCCGGATCCGTGTTCCCAGACCGGTCATGGGGATCGTCCGTGACGAGTGAGCATAAACCATGCGTCCACCGAAACCCGCTGCCCCGAGCGCCTCGAAGCCTCGTCGGCTCCGTGGGTCACAACAGTAAAGCGGACGCGACGTGAGGAACGGTTATGGACTTCAGCCTCTCGGCCGAACAGCAACAGATCCGGGGGATGGTTACGGAGTTCGTCGACGAGGAGGTCGTGCCTCGCGCCACCGAGATCGACCACGACGACGAGTTCCCCGCCGACCTCGTTCGCGAGATGGGCGAGCTGGGACTGATGGGGATGCCGTTCCCCGAGGAGTACGGCGGCGCGGGCCTCGATTACCACTCCTACGCGCTCGGCCTCGCCGAGATCGCACGCGGCTCGGGCGGGTTGGGGACCGTGGTCGCCGCCCACATCAGCCTCGCGGGCAACATGCTCTACGAGTTCGGAACGGAGGATCAAAAAGAGGAGTATCTGACACCGTTAGCCGAAGGCCGCGACGTCGGTGCGTTCGCGCTCTCGGAGGCCGGCGCGGGCAGCGACGTGCCGGCGATGACGACCACGGCTCGAAAGGAAGGTGACGAGTACGTGGTCGACGGCGGCAAGCTCTGGATCTCGAACGGTTCGGTGGCCGATACCGTCACCCTGTTCGCCAAGACCGACCCCGACGCCGGGAACAAGGGTATCTCCTCGTTCGTCGTGCGACCGGAGGAGGACGAGGGGTTCCACGTCGAGGGCACCGAGGACAAACTCGGCGACAAGGGCTGTCCGACCGCGGAGTTGCGCTTTTCGGACATGCGGATCCCGGAGGACCGACGGCTCGGCGAGGAGGGTCGGGGGTTCGTCCACGCGCTCAAGACCCTCAACGGAGGGCGGATCACCATCGCCGCCCGTGGAGTCGGGATCGCCCAGGCCGCCCTCGACGCGGCACTCGACTACGCTCAGGACCGCGAGCAGTTCGGCCAGTCGATCAGCGAGTTTCAGACCATCCAGCACAAACTCGCCGACATGGACACCAAGGTCTCGGCCGCACGGCTCCTGATGCACCAGGCGGCGGACCTGAAGATGCGCGGCGAGGACTTCCGGAAGGAGGCCGCCCAGGCGAAGCTCTACGCCAGCGAGGTGAGCCGCGAGGTCGCGAACGAAGGCGTCCAGATCCACGGGGGCTACGGCTACACCAAGGACTTCCCCGCCGAACGGTTCTACCGCGACGCCAAACTCAACGAGATCTACGAGGGAACTTCGGAGGTCCTCCGGAACACCATCGCGGGCAACCTGCTCGATTGAGAACCGATAGCTTCGACTGGCCGCTGGGCGAACCGCCGGTATGACCCCCGAGGCCGAAGCCAGCGCCGGCGGCATCACCGCGCACTACACCGAGACCGACGGCGAGCGCGTGCTCGAATTCTCCCGTGACGGCGCGACCGCGGCGGTCGCCCAGAACGTCGACGGCTACGCCATGCTCAAGGTGCGCCCGACCGCCGACGGCGACGAACTCGAACGCTACTACGGTTTCGACATGGCGCTCGACCACGCCGCCGAGTTGTTGGGGGTCTCGCCACACGACCTGCCGGTGCCCGAGGCCGCCGCCGACATGGGGATGTAACCGGATGGACGAAGACGCCCGAACGTCGCGTTCGAATCCGGTTACGGAACGATGGCGGTGACGGGGAACGAAGGCGGGGTTTCGGTCGAGCGGAGCCGGTTCGATACCGACGAGACCGGTATCGAGACGCTTCTGCGGGAGTACCATCGGTCGGTCGCGGCGGACCATCGTGACTTCCTGGCTCGGCACGCGACGGGGTACGACTTCTCCCCGGCCGAATACGTCCAGCACGAACTGGAGAAGGACCGCTCGTACCTCCGTGAGAACGACGGCCGCCGGCCGCTGGTGGTCGCCGTGGACGGCGAGGAGGTCGTCGGCTGTGTCTATCTGTACGACCTCCCTGAGAACGAAGCCGAAGTCAAACGGCTCTACGTGCGCGAGGCGTACCGGGGCCGCGGACTCGGCCGCCGGCTCCTCGAACGGCTGGTCGAGGCCGCCGAACGCGACGGCTACGACTCGCTCCGTCTCGACACCGCGCCGTACATGGAGCGCGCCCAGCAGCTCTATCGAGACCTCGGATTCGATACCTACGAGGGCGGGGAGTCGGTCACCGACGTTCCCGACCCGCTCCTCGACGACCTCGTCTTCATGCGCCGTCGTCTCGACGGGCAGTAGAGCACCTCTGAGGCTGTGGTCGGCTCGTGGGACCGACTCAGAGCACGAGGAAGACCAGGTAGGGAACGACGAACAGGACGACCGTCAGCAGGAGCAGGATGATGCCGTAGGCGACCAGCGTTCCCACCGCCGTGAGCCACGACGGATGGTCGAATCGGCCGGGGAGGCTCGCGCTCATGACTGAGACAGTATCCGTCGGGGCTTAAACGCTCGTGCTCGGAACCGCTCGGCGACGCCGCCCGACTCCGACCCGCTCCCCCGAAACGCCACGACTTTCCCGCGGCCGGCCGAAGGAAACCCGATGTTAGTCGTTCACGCGAGCTTTCCGGTCGACCCGGACCACCGAGACGACGCGCTCGAACTCATCCCCGACCTCGTGGCGGGGTCGCGGGCCGAGAACGGCGTGATCGAGTATCGGGCGACGACGGACGTCACCGACCCCAACGTCATCCGCTTCTTCGAGCGCTACGAGGACGAAGACGCGTTCGCCGCCCACGGCCGATCCGACCACTTCGAGACCTTCGAGGAGTCCATCGGCGACCTCCTCGCGGACGAACCCGAGGTCGTTCGGTTCGACGTCGACTCCGCGACCGAACGCTGAGGGAGGGATTCGGGTATTCTCCCCGTTCGGGGCGGTCTCAGGCGGTTATCTCGGCGATGCGGCGGGGTTCGCCCGAGAGGGTGGGGTCGGGTTCGACGATCTTGAGCACCTCGTGGTCGGTGACGTCGGGGTAGGTCTTGCCGACGGCCTCCTCGATCAGCGCGCGTTCGAGTCGGAACTCGGTACCTTCGTAGACCACGTCTACGCCCTGTTCGTCGAACGAGAGGAGGGTCATACCTACCGTAGCGCGGTTGACGAATAAAAACGACTCGCGTTTGCGCCGGAGACTGGTTTTATTAGGGATGGCCCCCGACTCGTCGGTGTGTCGTTCCGCTCGGACCCCCTCTCCGAACTCGTCGTCCCCGACGGGACAACGGTCGAGGAACACGATATCGTGACCGATGCCGACGTGATCGTCGGGACACAGAGCACGATATCGCTCGGCGTCCGCGCTCGGAACGTCGTCGCGGGCGAGCGCGTCACCTTCGACGGTGACATCGAGGCCAGCGCCGACTGCCGGCTCGACATGTGGTGTGCGGTGGACGGCAACGTGCTCGTCGGCGCGGACGCCTACATCGGCGAGCGCGTCGAGATCGGCGGCCAGCTCGTCGTCGCGGGCGACCTCGACATCGGCGACGACGTCACGATCGAGGAGGGGTTCGACGCCAACGGCTGGATCGTCATCCGCAACCCGGTGCCGACGCTGGTCTTCCTCTTCACCTACCTCACCCACCTCCTCCGGCGCGGCGAGGAGGAACTCGCCGACGACGTGCTCTCGGAGGTGTTCGAGGGGCACGACGACCAGCCGCTCGTCGTCCCCAAGAACGCGACGCTCGGCGACGACGCCTGGCGGGTCTCGACGCCCGCCCGGGTCGGCGACGACTGTCGGCTCCACGGCAATCTCCGGGCGGAGTCGATCACCGTCGGCGCGAACGACGAGATCTTCGGGAGTCTCCGGGCGCGCGAGTCGATCACCCTCGACCGCGGGACCGTCGTCCACGGCGACGTCACCACCAGCGACGGCGCGGTCGAGGTCGCGGCGGAGGCCCACATCCGCGGCGACATCGCGTGCGAACGGCTCCGCCTCCACGAAGGTGCAGTGGTCGAGGGGCAGATGCGCGCCCGCGGCGAGATGACGGTCGTCCGGGCCCAGCGCGGTGTCGGTACCTCGAAGTCGGATACCGAGACCGAAGCCGTGACGAGCGCCGACGACGTCGACGGAACGGTCGAGTCGGACGACGAGCGAACCGAACCCGACGGATCGAAAGGCAGTTTCACGCCGCCGGAGTAGTCGGGCCATGCTCTCGCTCGCGCTCGCCGGCAAGCCGAACGCCGGCAAATCTACGTTCTTCGCGGCGGCGACGATGGCCGACGTCGACGTCGCCAACTATCCCTTCACGACCATCGACCCGAACCGCGGGGTCTCCCACGTCCGGACCGACTGCCCCTGTCTCGCTCGCGAGGAGCGCTGCGGCGACGAACACTGCCACGACGGTACGCGCTACGTGCCCGTCGAACTCCTCGACGTCGCGGGCCTCGTGCCGGGCGCACACGAAGGCCGCGGCCTCGGTAATCAGTTCCTCGACGAACTCACGAACGCCGACGTCATCCTCAACGTCGTGGATTCCTCCGGCGGGACCAACGCCGAGGGCGAACCCGTCGAGGTGGGCGAACACGACCCCGTCGAGGACGTCGACTTCATCACCGAGGAGATCGAGCAGTGGCTCGCAGGGATCGTCGAGCGGAACTGGGAGACCATCGCCCGCGGGTCGCGCGCGCCGAACTTCTCGATCGACGAGGCGCTCCGGGAGATGCTCTCGGGGATCGGCGTCGGCGAGGCGGCCATCACCGCAACCCTCCGCGTCCTCGACTATCCCACGGACCCGCGCGAGTGGACCGACGACCACCGCTTCGCGCTCGCCCGCGAGATCCGCGAGCGAACCAAGCCCCTCGTCGTGGTGGCGAACAAGGCCGACGTCGCCCCCGAGGGAGCGCTCGACGCGCTTCGAGACGCCGCGGGCGAGGCCATCCCGACGACTGCGGAGGGTGAACTCGCACTCCGCCGCGGCGCGGAGGCAGGCGCGATCGAGTACGATCCGGGGGACGCCGACTTCTCGGTCACTGGCGACCTCACCGACGGTCAGCGCGCGGGGTTAGACCAGGTTCGCGACCTCATGGCCGAAAACGGTGGCACCGGCGTCCAGCGCGCGCTCGACACCGCCGTCTACGACCTGCTGGAGTACATCACGGTGTACCCCGTCCAGAACGAGACGAAGTGGACCGACGGCCAGGACAACGTCCTGCCCGACGCGTTTCTCGTCCCGCAGGGCTCGACGCCGCGCGACCTCGCCTACGCGGTCCACTCGGACATCGGTGAGGGGTACCTCCACGCCGTGGACGCGCGCTCGAACCGGCGTGTGGGCGAGGACCACGAGCTCTCGGAGGGCGACGTGGTGAAGATCGTGAGCACGGCGACCTGAGGGAGTTGTTTCGGGTTTCCCAGTAACAGTTCGCCGTTGTAAAACTCACTTACCGACCACGCGTTTCGTGATTTTTGGTCCTTCGTCGTGGTTTCGATCACTCGCCCGACGCAAATGAGGACCGCAGGCCACACCCTCCCCAGCCGATTCGCTCCGTTCGTTTCACTCACTCCGCTCATCCCTCGCACGAGTCGCGCGTCTTCGACGCGCTCCCGCGCGCCGACCGAACTGTTCCAGTCAGACCCACGAGAACGGCCGAATCAGGACCGCGAGGAAGAGCAGTCCGAGGAACAAATACGACCCCCGCATCAGGACCTCCGTCGCGCGCCGGGAGTCGAGCCGTCTCGTGGCGAGCGCCACGCCGGCGAAGGCCACGACGGCGAGCCCGGTGCTCGGCGGGAAGACCCCGAGGAACGCCCCGACGAGGGTCCCGAGGAGTGCGAGCCCCATCAGGAGGTAGGCGCTCCAACGGGCGCGGGCCCGTCCGAGGACGACCGCGACGGTTCGTTTGTCGATCGAGCGGTCGTAGTCGTAATCCTTCGCGTCGTCGATGACCTTGATCCCCGAGAGGAGGACGAGGAACACCGCGGCGAAACCGAGAACTGCGGCCGAAAAACCGGTAGCCTGGACGTAGTACCCACCGAGGATGGCGAGCGTGATGCCGAGCGGGTAGCCCATCGTGGCGCTCACCGGATGCATGTCGAGCTGTGGCGCGTGGAGGTAGGCGACCAGCCACGTCGGGAGCGTGACCAGTACCGCGCCGACGCCAACAGTGAGCCAGAGCCACGCACAGCAGGCCGCGAAGCCGAGGGTCGAACAGACGAGGCCTGTCTCTTATACACATCTC
>NZ_AOMB01000024.1 GCF_000336675.1 Halococcus hamelinensis 100A6
TGCCAGCCCGCTCAGAGATGTGTATAAGAGACAGGACCTGGGAGGCGAGCGCGGAGAGCGCCGCCCCGGCCCCCGAATCGTGACGTGCGACGGCCATGCACCCCGTTCGGCGGCCAGTCACATAGGTCTGCGGCCGTCTCGATCGGCAAAAAGTCAGGGACTGCGGTCGGTCACGGGGTCACGAAATCGAACAGCATCCCGATGTTCAGGCCGTACTGTTCAGTCGGACGATTCGGCGTCGCTGCCCATGATGCTGTTCGACCGGAGGTCGTCCTCGATGTCTTCGAGCGAGCGACCCATCGTCTCGGGCACGCGGAAGTAGATGTAGACGAAGCCGAGCACCCCGAAGAACCCGAGGGCCCAGAACGAGGCCGTCTGGCCGAAGCGCTCGATCAGCGAGAGGAAGGTGAGCGAGACGATGAGGTTCGCCGACCAGTTGAAGAAGGTCGTGATCCCTTCGGCGGTCCCGCGGACGCGGAGCGGGAAGATCTCGGAGGTCAACAGCCAGAACACCGGTCCGAGGCCGAGCGCGAAGAACGCGACGTAGAGGATCATGCTGCCGAGCGTGAAGTAGCCCACGACGCCCGACAGACCGGGGAGGTAGAAGCCGAGACCGAGCGCGCCGAGCATCACCGTCATGCCGCCGACGCTGACGAGCAACAGCGGCCGCCGGCCGATCCGGTCGGCGTAGTAGACCGCGACGATCGTGAGCGCGACGTTCACGATCCCGATGCCGATCGTCCCGAACAGCGACGCGGCCGAGCCGAGACCGATGTTCTGGAGGATGGTCGGGGCGTAGTAGAGCACGGTGTTGATCCCGGTGACCTGCTGGAGCACCGCGAGCGCGACCCCGACGGTGAGTGCGGGTCGGATCCACGGTTCGAGGACGTCCCGCCAGCTCCCCTCGGACTCGCGCTCGCTGATCTCCTCCATTCGCTGGATCTCGCTCTCGAAGTCCGCCTCGTTCCGGATGCGCGAGAGCACGTCCCGGGCTTCGTCGTGTCGGTCGTGTTCGACGAGCCACCGCGGGCTCTCGGGGAGGAAGAACATCGTGACTCCGAGGATCACCGCGGGTACCGCGGCGAACCCGAGCATCCAGCGCCACCCGATGATGCCGAGCAGCGAGGGCGCGAAGATCGCGTTCACGACGTACGCGACGAGGATCCCGACCACGATCATCAGCTGCTGGAGGAAGCCGAGCGTCCCCCGGATGTCCTCGGGCGCGGTCTCGGAGATGTAGAGCGGTCCGATCAGCGACGCGATCCCGACCGCGACGCCGAGCACGATCCGCCAGCCGATCAGCCACTCGACCGACGGCGAAACCGCGAGCCCGAGCGCCGCGACGAAGAAGATCACCGCGCCGACGAGCGTCAGCCGACGGCGACCGAACCGATCGGCCAGCCGCCCGCCGGTCGCCGCGCCGATCATCGCACCGACGAGCACGCTCACGGTGACCACCTCCTGGAGGAACGTCGAGAGCGTGAACGTCTCCTGGATGTAGGGCAGGGCCCCCGCTATCACGCCGGTATCGAACCCGAACAGGAGCCCGTTGAGCGCCCCGACGAACGCCATGACGTAGACGAACCGGGGGTGCTCCCGGTCGGCGTTCGCCAGTCTGTCGAGGTAGCTCATCGTCCACCGCCGACCGGTCGCCGGCCGCGCTTTCGCGGTTCGGTTATCGAACTCGGATCGCCTTCGGTATCAGTCGTGAGAGAACTATCCACACCCGGTCTATCTGGTTCGCCTATGAGTAAATTACGCTCTTTCTGAAACGATCGATGCGGTACGTTGATCCGTGCCTACCGACGAGGAGGAGAGTCCGGTGATCGGGGTCGTCTCGACGACTCAGCGAACCGCCGTCGCGGCCGCGTCCATGACCTCGATGGCCTCCTTTACCTCCTCGATATCCGTCGCGTAGGAGATCCGGGCGTAGCCCGCGCCGCGCTCGCCGAACGCGTCGCCGGGGACCACGACCACGTCGCGCGCGAGACACTCGTCGACCCAGCCATCGGGGACCTTCGGCATCGCGTAGAACGCGCCCTCGGGGGTCGGGGTTTCGAGGCCGGCGTCGGCGAGCCCGTCGAGGAGCACGTCGCGGCGCTCCTCGAAGGCGTCGACCATCTCGTGGACGCGGTCCTGTGGGCCCGAGAGTGCGGCCTCGGCGGCGTACTGGGCGGGCGCGGAGGCGCAGGCCTGGACGTACTGGTGGACCCGGAGCATTCTGTCCGCACGGCGCTCGGAGGCGGCGATCCAGCCGAGCCGCCAGCCGGTCATCGAGTAGGTCTTCGAACAGGCGTTCACCACGACGACGTTGTCCGTCTCGGCGAACGCCATCGGCGAGTGGTGCTCGCCCTCGAAGACGATGTGCTCGTAGACCTCATCGGAGATACAGAGCACGTCGTGTTCGTCAGCGATCCGGGCGAACTCGCGCATGTCGGTCTCGGACTGGACGGCACCGGTAGGATTCGCGGGCGAGCAGACCACGAACGCGGCGGTGTCGTCCGTGATGGCCTCCTCGATCGCTTCGGGGTCCATCGTGAGGTCGTCGCGGAGGCCGACGGGGGTCGGGGTTCCGCCCGCGAGGTGGGTCAGTGCGGCGTAGGAGACGAAGCCGGGGTCGGGAATGACGACCTCCTCGCCGGCGCTGACGTGGGCCTCGATGGCGAGGTGGAGCGCCTCGCTGCCGCCCGCGGTCGCGATGAGGTTCTCGGGTGGAACGTCGATCCCGTTGTCGCGGTCGTGTTTGGCCGAGATCGCTTCCCGGAGCGGTCGGATGCCGGGGTTCGAGGTGTAGCCGTCGGCGGCCCCGGATTCGATGGCCGCGACGGCGGCTTCGCGGGCGTTCTCGGGCGCGGGGAAGTCGGGCTGGCCGAGACNAGATGTGTATAAGAGACAGCCTCGAACACTTCGCGAATGCCACTGATGGCGATCCGTTCGACGCGGTCGGAGAAGTCGGTCATGGTTCTACAGGACGGCCGCGCGGCGATAACTGTTGATGTTCGTCGTCACTCCAGGTCGTCGCGGAGCGAATCGACGTGTGATTCGAGGACCGCGAGCGCGTCGTCGGGGTCGGTGTAGCCGTTCTCGTAGTCCGTGAACACGGCGTCCGCTTTGTCGAGAAACGTCTCGACGGCGGTTTCGGTGTCTGCCATATCGTTTCCAGCCTCCGCCGACGGTTATATTCGGTGTCTCGGTTTCCGGCCGCGTAGCGGCCGGTGCGGCCGCGGTGCGGTTGCGGTGCCTGGTGGATGAAGGGCGAGGGCGCGCAGCGCCCGAGGGCTTCGGCGGAGGTGATGCTGTGCGGCTGCGGTGGGTGGTGCATCCGCGCGAGCGGAGCGAGCGCGGTTCACCGCGAGTGAACGTAGTGAACGAGCGGGAGTTTTTAGTCCAGGTTTTTGCGACGAGTGGTTGGCGAGCGCAGCGAGCCAACCCGAGGAGTAAAAAAGTGGGTTCCGAAACCTCTAATCGGCTCCCGTCCGAGGGTGGCGCATGGCCGACGACGAGGCGGACGACGAGGAGGAAAACGAGCCGGTCGTCGAGCTCGGCGAGCGAAAGGCCGTCGAGGGCGCACCGCTCGCGCGGGTCGCCGCGCGACTCACGTGGGGGATCACCCGGTCCGACCTCGAACGCAGAGTGGGCGACATCGAGATCCGAACCCCGGACGGCCCCCGAACGGTGAGCGACGCCCTGAGCGACGTCGACATCACCTACTTCGAGCGCCGCCAGGAGTTCGAAGCCAGCGTGCGCGAGGCGGTCGGAACCGGGCCCGTGCCGACGGCGGACGACGACTCGTAGGCCGTCGGAAACGGCGGTAGCTGCGCGGCTTCTGTCCGTTCTCTCGGGAAACGATCGTTTCGACCGCTGATGGGGTCGACTCGTTAGCTGTCTTCCTTTAGCCGACCAGTAGCTGTAGCAGAGTGGCTCCCTCCGCGCCGTAGCTGAACGCGAGGTAGGCGATCCCGAAGAGCGTGGCGTTGTAGGCCCCGTGGATGAGTATCGGGACGACGAGGTTGTTCGTGCGTTCGTAGGTCGCGCCGAAGACGAGCGCGGGGACGAACAGAACCGCGACGGTGACCACGAGCGCCCGGACGGACCCGCTCAGCGCGAGGATGTGGACGGGCGCGAAGCTCGCGCTCGAGAGCACGACCGATCCGACCGGGCCGAACGATTCGCGGAGCCGCCCCTGGACGGCACCGCGGAACAGCAGCTCCTCGCCGGGGGCGATCAGGAGGAAGGCGAGCGGGATGAGCCACAGCAGGGTTCCCGGGTCCTGGAGGGCGGCCTGGTCGGTTCGTTCGGCCATCGGCGCGCCGATCGCGACGGCGGCGAACAACAGCGTAAAGACCAGTAGGAGAACGAGAAAGTAGCCACCGACGGTCCAGGCCACGTCGCGGATCGTCGGCAGTCGGGTTCGAACGAACGAGCCGAATCGTATGCCCCGCAGTCGGAGGTACGCGAGCGTGGTGATCGGGAAGGCGATACCCTGGAGGACGACCAGTCCGAGGACGGTCTCGGCGGTCAACGAGAGTCGTACGCCGAGGGCGGGAAGCCCCAACAGAACGGCGAGGCTGAGAACCCCTCCGAGGACGAACCCGGCGACGATGACCAACACGGCGACCACGACCGCCCGGAGGCGGCCCATCAGTCCGGCTGTCGTTGCCATGACGACTGTCGGTCGCGGGGGGTCAAAAATCCGGGTATCGTCTCACGCGAACGCGTCGAGTCGCGACTGAACGCCAGCCACCATCGTCGACTTCCGGCGGAGCCGCCCGAGCGAGACCGGGAGCTGCGGTTCGAGGTCGCGGAGCGCGTTCCCGAAGGACTCGGCTTGCCCGCCCTCGGCGTCGAAGGCGTTGCGAACCGTCTCGCGGACCTGCCAGACGCCCGTCGGGCCCCAGTAGTCGGGCGTCACGTGCCGGAGGACGAGCACCGAGGCCTGGCGGTTGCGCTCGCGGAGGTGTTCGAGCACACCCAGTCGAGCCGCGTAGTACGCCCCTGCGGTCTCGGTGACGTAGCCCGTCCGGCCCTCGTAGCCCTCGCGGTCGGCGGCGATCCACATTCCCCGATCGGGGTCGGGGTTCCAGACGCTGCCCGGGGCTTTGAGCTCGACGAGCTCGAACTCCCAGTCGCCGGGCGCGAGCAGCACCCAGAACTTGTTTCCGAGGTACTCGTTGTAGTAGACCTCGGTCTTATCGACCGCCGTGGCGTTGTGGACCCCGCCCCGGAGGAATTTTCCCACCGTGTCGTCGACCGCGGTGATCGACCAGCGGGTGGGAACCAGCCGTCGAGTCTCGGTCTCGCCGAGCGCGCCCGCCGAGAGGATGGTGTTGATGTCGTAGACGTCGTAGCCCCGGTTGTAGAGGTAGTTCATCGCGCCCTCGGCGCGCCAGTCGTCGTCTTCGAGGGTCTTCTTCACCGGGCGCGGGACGTGCGGGTTCTCGGTGAGCGTCGCGCTCTTGGCGTGGGCACGGGGACCGGTCGGCGAAGAGACGTCCGCCTCGGAGACCGAGAAGTCCACGTCGAGCGGGCCGTCGAGGCCGACCTCGATGTCCACCGGCCTATCGGCGATGGCGACCTCGCGCTGGGTGCCGAGAAACCCGTTCCAGGCGTCGGCGACGTTGCCGACGTCGGTCTTCCGGGAGGTGTTGACCAATCCCGTCCGGTGCTGGAAGACGTCCTCGATCGAGAAGCCCTGGTCGTACCACTGGCCGCTGGTCTCGAAGTCGGCGGCGCGCTCCTCGTGGCCGACGGGCGAGAGCAGTCCGGTCGAGACGTTGGGGTACGACGACCGGCCGACGAAGATCGTCGGTGAGGTACTCCCGAGGAGGGCATCGCCGGAGACGCGTTTGTTGAACTCGTACTCGACGTCGTCGAGGTAGTCGGTGATGGCGTAGGACTTCTCCTTCACCAGTTCGCGACGCTCGGCGGCCTCGTCGCGTTCGATCTCCTCGAAATACTCGTCGAGTCGCATCGAACGTAACGAGGAGTCGAGCGGCTTTGAACGCTTGGGTGGACAGTGCTGGGTGACGGAATCGCTCGACAGCGACGCGGTCCGCTACGTTTCTTGCTCGCGCATCGCGGCACCGATGCCCGTCCCGATAGCGACGAGAACGGCTGTGATGAGGGCGGATACTGCGGCGCTCCTCCCGGAGAACCCGAGCCACGAGAACAGCACGATACCGCCGATGAGCGCGCCAAAGATCCCACCAAGCGCACCCTTCAGCCCGGTCTGAACCGTCGTTCTATCGAGGGACATGGATTCGTTTCGTCGAATGAACGACTGAACTCGGGGGGTCGTCTCGGTTTCGGTCGGCTCCTCGTGGGCTTGAACCCCCGGACCGGCGCGCGCTCGTCGCCCGTGTGCGAACGATAGTGAGCACCGGGCGCGGACATTGCGCGAGGGATGAGCACCGCAGCGAGCCGAAGGCGAGCGAGGAGCGCAGTCGGTTGGGGAGGCTCGTGGCTGTCGCTGGGCGGTCGGTGGTGCAGTAGCGGTTGCGGGGGTTGTTGGTAGTTGTACCGCGAGCGAGGCGGAGCCGAGCGAGCGGCCCTTTTTAGTCCAGGTTTTTGCGAGGAGTGGTTCGCCGGAGGCGAACCCGACGAAGCAAAAAAGTGGGGCTTTAGCCGTGGATGCCCATCGCCTCGATCTGTTCTTGATACCGATTCCGAATGGTGACCTCGGTCACCTGGGCGACGTCGGCGACCTCGCGCTGGGTCTTCTTCTCGTTACAGAGCAGGGAGGCGGCGTAGATGGCGGCGGCGGCGTAGCCGGTCGGGGATTTCCCCGAGAGCAGACCCTTCTCGGCGGTGGTCTCGATGATGTCGTTGGCCTTCGACTGGACCTCCTCCGAGAGGGTGAGCTCCGAGCAGAAGCGGGGGACGTACTTCTTCGGGTCGACGGGTCGCATCTCGAGTGCGAGCTCCTGGGAGACGTACCGATAGGTCCGGCCGATCTCCTTTCTGTTGACACGGGAGACCTCGGAGATCTCTTCGAGCGAGCGCGGGATGCCCTCCTTCCGGCAGGCGGCGTAGAGCGCCGAGGTGGCGACGCCCTCGATGGAGCGCCCACGGATGAGGTCCTCGGCGAGCGAGCGGCGGTAGATGACCGACGCGACCTCGCGAACGGAGCGGGGGACCCCGAGCGCGCTCGCCATCCGGTCGATCTCCGAGAGGGCGAACTGGAGGTTGCGTTCGCCGGCGTCCTTCGTCCGGATCCGCTCCTGCCACTTTCGGAGGCGGTGCATCTGGGAGCGCTTCTTCGAGGAGATGGAGCGACCGTAGGCGTCCTTGTCCTTCCAGTCGATGGTCGTCGTCAGGCCCTTGTCGTGCATCGTCTGGGTGGTCGGCGCACCCACGCGGCTCTTCTGCTGGCGCTCGGCGTGGTTGAACGCCCGCCACTCCGGGCCGGGGTCGATGTTCTCCTCCTCGACAACGAGTCCACAGTCCTCACAGATGAGCTCGCCCCGGTCCGCGCTCTTGACCAGGTTCTCGGAATCGCACTCCGGACACCCCCGCACGCCCTCTCGTTCGTCGTCTTCGGTTTCGGTCTCGGCCTGCCGCTCCCGCTGACGAGTGGACCGTGTCATTGCACTTTTATAGTAGTATCGTGGCGAGTTATAAACTTTGTGTGGGTCCCCGTTCGGCCCGCTTTTCCCGCGCTGTCCGGCGGCTTTGCCGGTGTCCGTCCGTTGAAGGTCGTCGTTTCGGTCCGGATCGACGTCCGGCGACCGACCGGAATCGCTTTGGCCGCGCTGGCTCGACTCGGGGTGATGCCCGTGATGGAGTGCGACATCGAGCACGCCCGCGAGCGCCTCGAAACCGCCGGGGTCGCCGTCGAACCGGGGAACACCGACCACGAACGCTGGCGAGCCACCCACGAGGGGGCGACCGCGGTGGCCTACGAGGGAAAGCTCGTGATCCAGGGCGCGAACCCGGCGAAGCTCGAAGCGATCGTTCGCGAGGCCGGCGGCCGCGCCCACTGTTACTTCGATGGCGCGTCGCGCGGCAATCCCGGTCCCGCGGCGGTCGGCTGGGTGATCGTCGACAGCTCGGGGATCGTCACCGAGGGGAGCGAGCGGATCGGCGAGACCACCAACAACCGCGCCGAGTACGAGGCCCTGCTGCGCGTGCTCGAACTCGCCCGGGAGTACGGCTTCTCGACCGTCGACATCCGGGGTGACTCCCAGCTCGTCGTCGAACAGGTCCGGGGGGCCTGGGACACCAACGACCCCGGGCTCCGCGAGCGCCGGGTCCGGGCGCGCGAACTCCTCGACGGGTTCGACGAGTGGTCGATAGAACACGTCCCGCGCGAGGTCAACGAACGGGCCGACCGCCTGGCGAACGAGGCCTTCGATGGCTGAGCTCCCGACCGAGGTCGCCGACGAGGCCGAACGGCTCACCCGGCTCGCGCGGACGGCGACCGACCCCAACGAGCGCGCCGCCCGCCGCGAGCGCCGCGACGACCGTCTCGCCGGGCACGGGTTCACGGCACGGGTCCGCGAGGACCCCGACGGGGACGTCCTGGTCTGCTATCCGAGCGAGTGGATCGTGGACGGGGAGGTTCAGGTCGATCGGATCGAGGACACGGACCGGGCGGTCGAGCGCCCGCTCTCGGGAATCGAGCCGGGAGGGGACTGGGAAGCGCTCGCGACGCACAACAACCGCGTCGCCGAGCGCGTCGCCGACGCCCACGGTCCGGTCCACGGCGCGAACGCACGCGTCTTCGCTGATTTCATGAGCAACCACCGCGCCCGCCGGGTGGGGACGGCGACCGAGGCAGACCGGGCGGAGTTCCGAACCGAGTACTTCGTCCGGAACGCCTGGCCCACCGACGACCAGCGGGCGGCGGTCGAGACCTCGCTGTCGCTGGTCGCGGACGTGGCTTCTACGCTCGAAAACGACGGGTGACCCCGGTCGGGGTCCGGTTACTGCGTCTCGACGAGGTCCCGCACCGTCTCCGCCCGGTCGTCGTCGGTGACGAACTTCGAGAGGGTCCATTCGAGCTTGTCGATGACGGCATCGTAGCCCTCGTCGGTCAGCTCGTACTGGTTGGTTCGTTTGTCGAGCTCGCTCTTTTCGACCAGCCCGAGCTCGACGAGGTCGTCGAGGTTGGGGTAGAGCCGCCCGTGGTTGACCTCCGAGTCGTAGTACGATTCGAGCTCGCGCTTGATCGCCAGCCCGTACATCGCGTCGTCCGACAGGATCGCGAGGATGTTCTGTTGGAACGCCGTGAGGTCGCGGGCGACGCTTCGGTCCGTTACCGTTCGTGTCTCTGACATCGGGCCGACAGATGTCATCTAACTATTTAATACTTCCTAACTATATCGGGAAACGGGGAGATCCGGCCGGGAACCGACGGAGCGGGCTTTTCGGTCGGGAACCGAACCCGCTGCCGGTTCGCGAACGCGATACCGTGGAGCAGACGTTCGGATAGAAAATACTTTTTGGCTGCCTTCCGGAGGGGGGATGATGGTGAACCTCTGGACGGACCTCGAGACCGGCCCGGACGCGCCCGAGACGATCCACGCCGTGGTGGAGTGTCTCAAGGGCGACCGCAACAAGTACGAGTACGACAAGGACATCCCCGGGATGGTGCTCGACCGGGTGCTCCACTCGAACGTCCACTACCCCCACGACTATGGCTTCATCCCGCAGTGTTACTACGACGACGGCGACCCGTTCGACGTGCTCGTGTTGGTCGAGGACGGGACCTTCCCCGGCTGCGTCATCGAGGTGCGGCCGGTGGCGCTGATGGG
Source organism: Halococcus hamelinensis 100A6 (assembly GCF_000336675.1). Taxonomy (NCBI): domain Archaea; kingdom Methanobacteriati; phylum Methanobacteriota; class Halobacteria; order Halobacteriales; family Halococcaceae; genus Halococcus; species Halococcus hamelinensis. The sequence goes on from NZ_AOMB01000024.1 coordinate 9,756, forward strand.
GATGGACGACGACGGCGAGCAGGACGACAAGGTCATCGCGGTCCCGGTCGAGGACCCCCGATTCGACCACATCGAGGACTTGGAGGACATCCCCCAGCAGGAACGCGACGAGATCACGGAGTTCTTCGAGACCTACAAGAACCTCGAAGCGGGCAAGGAGGTCGAGACCCTGGGCTGGGAGGACAAGCAGGCGGCCCACGACGCGATCGAGCACGCCCAGGAGCTCTACGAGGAACAGTTCGGATAGCCCCCGAAGCGGTTCTTTTTCCGGCCCCACGTACCGAAAACGACGACCGAAAGCGAACCATCTTTGTGTCCCTCCGGAGTTAGGCCTCCATGGGACTATTCGACCGGATCCGCGGCGACGACGACGCCCCACGGGTCGCTTTCTTCGGCATCGACGGCGTTCCGTACAGCCTGATAGAGGACAACCCGGACGTCTTCGAGAACCTCACCGCGATCGCGAACGAGGGGAGTTCGAACGCGATCGAGTCGATCGTGCCGCCCGAGTCCAGCGCGTGCTGGCCCTCGCTCACGACCGGCGTGAACCCGGGCGAGACGGGCGTCTACGGTTTCCAGGACCGCGAGGTCGGCTCCTACGAGACCTACGTCCCGATGGGCCGCGACGTCCAGGCCGACCGCGTCTGGGACCGCGTCGAGGACGCCGGTCGCGACGCCACCGTGATGAACGTCCCCGTCACCTTCCCGCCCCAGCGCGACGTCCAGCGGATGGTCTCGGGCTTCCTCTCGCCGGGCGTCGACGAGGCCGCCTACCCCGACGAGATGCGCAACACCCTCAACGGCACTGGCTACCGGATCGACAACAACGCCAAGCTCGGCCACGACGACGACAAGACCGAGTTCATCGAGGACGCCCACGACGTGCTCGACGGGCGCTTCGAGGGCTTCAGCCACTACATCGAGCAGGACGACTGGGACCTCTTCTTCGGCGTGTTCATGACCACCGACCGAGTGAACCACTTCCTATTCGAGGACTACGAGCGCGACGGCGAGTACAAGGAGGAGTTCCTCGACTTCTACAAGAAGGTCGACGACTACCTGGGTCGGCTCCGCGAGATGCTGCCCGAGGACGTCACGATGGTCGTGGCCTCCGACCACGGCTTCACCACCCTCGACCACGAGGTCCACTTCAACGCGTGGCTCGAACAGGAGGGCTGGCTCTCCTACGAGGACGACGACCACGACAGCCTCGCCGACATCTCGGAAGAGGCCGAGGCCTACGCCTTCATCCCCGGTCGGTTCTACATCAACCTCGAAGGCCGCGAGCCCCGCGGCGGCGTCCCCGAGGACCAGTACGAGGAGAAGCGCGCCGAGCTCAAGGCGGAACTCGAAGCCCTCGAAGGGCCCGACGGGAAGAAGGTCTGTGAGCGCGTGGTCGAGAAGGAGGAGGCCTTCCGCGGCGACCACGACGACATCGCCCCGGACCTCGTGGCGATCCCGAGCCACGGCTTCGACCTCAAGGCCGGCTTCTCCGGGCACGACTCGGTCTTCGCCACCGGCCCGCGAAACGGGATGCACAGCTTCGACAACACCTCGCTGTTCGTCGACGAACCCGGCGTCTCGATCGGCGACGACACCAACCTCTTCGACATCGCGCCGACGCTGCTCGACTACATGGACGTCGACTACGACCGCGGCGAGTTCGACGGCGCGAGCCTCCGATAGGTCGTCGGCTCGAACCGACCTATCGATTGTCCAGCTGAGCGTCGTGCGGATCCACGATTCGGCAGTGTCGTGGTTTCGCCGAACGTGCTCGTGACGCGTCGGGCGGTGCCGAGATCGGATCGAGCAGCAGCGACAGCCACCACCGAATCGGGGTCGAGTGTCGATTTAGGCCAACCACTCGTCGGGTTTGGTGTCGTAGTCGACGTCGGTGGCGGCGATGTCCTCGACGGCCTCCCAGGGCAGGTCCTCGACGGAGAAGTCCATCCCGTCGTACCGGATGAGCTTGCCGCGCTCGGTCGGCTCCGGTTCGCGCTGGCGGCGTTTGGCGACCTCGAGGTCGTGGTCGTCGAGCTCCTTCACGATGGTCTTGAGGTTCACGGGTCGCCCCCAGAGGTTGAAGACGCGTTCGAGGGTCTGGCGGGTCCGTTCGAGGTCGAGCATCACACCGTTGTAGTGGTGGGCCAACAGGAGCTCGTTGCGGTTGTTGTAGTTGCCGTCGTGGACGGTGATGGTCGGCTTGCCGAAGTTGGTGAACTGGAGCAGGAGCTTCTTCTTCACGTCCTCGTAGTCGGTCGAGGTCGCCCGGTAGTCGCCCGTGGTCCGGGTGAACTCGTAGGTGAAGTAGTCGTTGTCGTCGACGAACTCCTGGGTGAGGAACTCATCGAGGAACGTCACGTCGTTGTGGCTCTCGCGGATCTCGAACAGCCGGTCCCAGCCCGCGGCGTACTCGACGTCCGCGAGGGCGTCCTCGATCGTCGCGTACCGCGAGTCGTCGAAGAGGTAGCGCGAGACCCGTTCGAGCTCCTCACGACTCGTTCGCGCGAGGAAGCCCCGGTTCTGGGGTTTGACCAGCGAGTAGTGGCGCTCGGCCATCCCCTGATAGGTGAACAGCTTCCACGGGTAGCGCTCGATGTCGACCTCGCCGGACGTCGCCTCGGCGAGCGCCTCGCCGTCGACCCGCGGGTCGGCGGGATCGAGCGCGTCGAGGCGGTCCGGGTCGACCGCCGCGACCATCGGGTCGGGGTCGAGGGCGTCCTGAGCCGCCGCGAAATCCACCACGTCGTGGAAGTTCCGCCAGGTTACCCCCTCGACCCGCAGCAGGCGCTCGCAGACCTCACGGCGATTGACGGTGTTCTCGATGTACTCCCAGAGCTCCTTGCCGAGCTTGTAGGGGTTGAGTCCGGGAGAGGCGAGCACCCGCGCCTGGTGGTCGGCGTAGCTCAGGAACTCGTCGGTACCGGCGAAGGCCTCCTCGCCCATCATCATCGACTCCCAGTAGGCCGCCCAGCCCTCGTTCATCACCTTCGTCATCCGCTGGGCCGCGAAGTAGTAGGCCTCGCGCCGGAGGAGTTCGAGCACGTCGCGCTGCCAGTCGGTCATCTCGACGGCCTTCCCCGACTCGTCGTCGTAGGCCATCCCGTGCCGCCAGAAGAAGGCGAGGAGGTCCGCCTCGGGTTCGGGCGGTACCGTGGCCGACTCCTCCTCGGCGCGCTGGGCGTCGAGCCACTCGTCGTCGAAGACTTCCTCGACCACCGCCGATTCGAGGTCGAGCTCCGCGAGCTGGTCCGCGATGTCGTCGATCTCGATGTCGGCGGGTTCGTCGGCGCTCGCGCTCGCGAACGCCCGGTGGCGGTCGATGTTGGTGTCGAGACACTGGATGGTGTCGACCCAGCGCTCGACGGCCTCGCGTTCGATTTCGGGGTCGGCCATGTAGTCGGCGATGGTGTCGGCGTGGCGCGCCAGCATCGCCGCGGCGTTCGGCGTCCGTCCGCCGCTGAACAGCCCGAACCACTGGTTGTGGGCGAAGAAGTCGGCGTGGGCCTCGACGTGGGTGATCACCGCCTTCTGGTCGGCCAAGGAGTTCGACTCCTGGAGGAAGGCGTGGGCGGGGTCGTCGTTGTTGACGATCTCGAAGGCCTTCCCCCCGAGGAACTGGTTCTGTTTTCGCTGGCGGTCGTACTTCATCCCCCAGCGCCAGTGTGGGTATCGCGTCTGGAAGCCGTCGTAGGCGATGAGTTCGTTCATCTCGTCGTAGTCGACGATCCAGTAGTTGACGGCGTAGGGCCGGAGCCCGAGCTTCCGGGCGAGGTTCGCGGCCTCATCGACCGGCTCCTCGAGCGATTCGGCGATCCGCTGGGCGGTGATGCGGTCGGTGTTACTCATTGTCCTCGTCCTCGGTGTTCAGGATCGTCTCGATCGCGGCCACCACGTCGTCCGCGCCGTTGACGTAGGCCACCGCGACGTTCGCAGCCTCGCCGAAGTGGCGTTCGACCTCCTCGGCGTGGGTGGCGTTGATCGCGTTGCCCGACGGTTGGGTCTCGACGTAGGCGTGGAGGTTCGCGGGGATCCCCTCCATCAGCGGGATCACGCGCTCCTCGGTGTCGTTGCTCGAGTTCTCCGAGTCGCCCGCGGCGAAGACGTACCGGTTCCAGTCGCTCCAGGGGTACTCCTCGTCGAGCACCGCGCCCGCGAGCTCGTAGGCCGAGGAGATCTTGGTGCCGCCGCCGGAGCGAATGCCGAAGAACTCCTCGCGCTCGACCCGCCAGGCCTCGGCGTCGTGGGCGATGTAGACGAACTCCGCGCGGTCGTACTTGCCCGTGAGATACCAGTCGAGCGGGGTGAAGGTCCGCTCGACGAGCTCGCGCTTGCGCTCGCGCATCGAGCCCGAGACGTCGCGGATGTTCACCACGACGACGTTCTTCTCCTGTTCTTCGACCACCTCGGGGTAGCGGTAGCGCTCGTCCTCCCGGCGGAACGGGACGTGGTCGATGCCCTCGCTCCGGATCCGGGCGGCGGTCCTCGTCTCCTCGACGTTCGCCTCCATCTCGTCGATGCTCGCCCACCGCGAGCGCTCGGCGGCCCCGAGTTTACCGTACTCGTCGTCGAGCCACGCGTGGCTCACCGGGAGGTGTCGCTCCCGCGCCCACCGGAAGACCCCCTCCGGGCCCATCCCGTCGACCCGGAGCGCCTCGCGAACGTAGTCGCGGTCGAAGTCCATCGCGAGCTTGCGCTTCAGCCCCTGTTTGAACATCCGCTCGAAGTCGAGGGTGCTGTTCGGCCCCGTCCGACTCACGTCGGTGTAGTCGCCCTCGGTCTCCTCGACCACGCGCTTGCCCTTGGGTTCGAGGTCG
>NZ_AOMB01000025.1 GCF_000336675.1 Halococcus hamelinensis 100A6
TGTGTATAAGAGACAGGTGGGGTGTCGCCGTCGCCCTGGCCCACCCCGCCCGCGTCGCGCCGGTCGTACTCGAACCCCGGCAGGTCGATGATCTTCACCGGGACCCGCACCGAATCCGGACGGCTCCCGCCGAGGTCGCCGTACTGGATGAACTCCGCGAGGTCCTGGCGGCGCTCCTCGCCGACCTCACGATATCTATCGAGGTCGTCCCTCAGTCCCATCGGTAGCTCACCTGGCCCATGACGTGCCGGCTCGTGAGCTCGGCCGACGCCTCGGTGTAGCCGAACTCCGCGACCATCGTCGCGATGGTCTCCGCTTTCAGGCTCGCCGTTTCGGTGCCCGTCGGCGGGTCCTGCCACTGCCGCGGGTCGAAGTCCTCGTAGGTCCGCCGGACGTCAGACCAGTCGTAGCTCCCGAGCACCGCGTCGACCACGGGGATCTCGGTGAGCGCGACGTCGCTCGCCCGGAACTCGTCGTCGCGGCTGTGCCAGGCGTGTCTGTTCATCGCGGTGATGATCTTCTCGGTGCGGAACTCCCGGACCGCGGGCGAGGGGTGGTTGCCGTCGTAGCTCTCGGGGCCGAACCGGCCGAGGTGCTCGGTCTCGAAGACCTTCATCACCAGCGGGTCCGGCCCGACGACCTCGCCGCGGTCGTTCTCCACGGTGTCGTCGGTGGCCCAGGCGTAGACGTGCTCGACGTACTCCGCGACGGTGGCCTCGTCGACCTGCTTGTCGTACATCATCGCGCCGAGCACGTCGTCCTCCTGGCGGTCGAACACCTGGTTCTTCACGGCCACCACCCGGCCCTCGAACTCGCCGCGCTCGGTGGTCGAGAAGACGGGGGCCTCCGCGAGCCCCTCGGCCATCGCGTCGAGCACGTCCTGTGGCATTACGACGTTCTCCACGGGCAGGTCGGGATGCTTGCGGTCGCGGTCGGCGTAGAGCAGGTCCGCGATGGTGTCCCGGGTGAAGGTCACGGGGATCCCGCTGTCCCCGTCGGTGCTCTCGTCGGGGAACGAGAACGCCTCGCGCTCGACCCGCTCGTCGCCACGCTGGAGGTAGCCCTGGTCGAACAGCAGCGCCTTGTCCACGAGGTCGAGACCGCCCGGGAGGGTCTCGGCGTCGAGGCGGGTGACCACGCTGTAGAGCGCCGCCGCCGCGACGGTGTGGGGCGCGAGTTCGATCTCCGTCGCGGCTCCCCCGGCACCCTCGCCGACCGACATCGTCACCGCCTCGCGGATCGTCTCGTCGAGCTCCCGTTCGTCGAAGTCCCAGACCGCCGTCTCGTTCGTGAGCTCGCGCCGGATGAGCTCGGCTTCGAGCGAGACGTTGGTGAGGTAGTCGAATTCTCTCCTATCGAGCCGGCGCTTCAGCGCCTTCAGCGGGTCGCCCGCGTTGCGTTCTGCGTGCTGATTCAACTGGGCTTCGAGGTCGGGGTTCGAGATGATGACCAACTGGGTATCGATGTCCATCCCGATCCCCTTGTCCAACTTTACGGAGCCCTCGTCCGGCACGTTGAGGAGTTTCCGGAGGAGGTCGGCGTGCTGGGCGGCGTCCTCGACGATCGTGAGCAGGCCGTTGCCCTGGCTGAGGACGCCGTCGTAGGAGAACGCCTGGGGGTTCTTCCGGCCGCGCGAGTCGAGCTCGCGCACCATCCCCGCCATCCACGAGCCGACCAGCCGTTCCTTGGGGCTGCCGTCGTCCTCCGAGTGGAGCACGCCGATGCCCTGGCCCACGTCCACCACGTAGTTCTTCACCCGGAGGTGGCGGCGGTCGGTCACGGCCGAGAACAGGTCACGGGCCCCTTCGCGGCGGTACTGCTCTTCGAGGTAGTCGTAGGCCTCCCGGCAGAACGGGTCGAGACGACCCTCGGCCACGACCGGGATGTGGTCGTCGAGCCGTGCGTTGAGCGCCTCGACGACTTCCGCTCGGACCGCCGCCGGGAACACCGTGAGAGGGCTCGACTGCACGGGGCTCTGATACCAGTCGTCCTCGTCGTCGCGGTACTCGTTGCCGTAGGTCAGCCCGCCACCGCCGCCGACGCCCGCGACGTTCCACTCGACGGTGTAGCGCCGGCCCGCGTCGGTCTTCGAGAACTCACGGAGGCCGTTGATCAGACACCGCTTGAGTTCGGACTTTCCGGTGGCCGTGGGCCCCGCGAGCCAGATTATCTTCTCGTCCTTGCCGCGGCGGGCCGCGATCGACCGGAGGTCGTCGACGAACGCGTTGAGGACTCGCGTATTGCCCAGAATGGCGTGCTCGCCGTCGTTGTGCGGGTCGTCGAAGAAGCGATAGCGCTCGCGCTCCTCGCCCTCCTCGATCACGGTTCGCGTGCCCATCGATTCGATCGCCGTCACGAGGTACTTCGAGGCGTGGGCGGCGATCGCGGGGTCGGCGAGCGCCGCGTCGACGTACTCCGCGAGGCTCATCGGCTCCTCGTAGGTCGCCCTGAGCGCCCGGTCGGCGGCCCCGACGAACGACTCGCCGGCCGGCTGGCGGTCGCTCATCAGCCCTCCATCTCTGCTTTCGCGACCTCGGCCCCGGCGAACTCGAGCACCTCCTTCGCGCCACCCTCGGAGTAGCCCTGTTCGCGGAGGGCGTCGATCCACGCGCTCCGCTCCTCGTCGTCCATCTCGCCCGACGACACCAGCGCCGAGAAGTTGATGTTGTGCTTCTTGTCCTCCCAGAGTTTTCGCTCCAGGGCCCGCCGGAGGCGGTCGTTGTCCTGCGGGTTGAACGTGTCGCCCTCGCGCGCTCGCCGCGACACCCAGTTCGAGACCTCCTGACGGAAGTCGTCCTTCCGATCCTCGGGCAGGTCGAGTTTCTCCTCCACCGAACGGAGGAACGTCTCGTCGGGGCCCTGTTCACGCCCGGTGAGTTCGTCCTCCACGGTGTCGTCGTCGATGTAGGCCATGACGTGGTCCATGTACTTCTCGCCCTGGCGCTGGATCTCGTCGAGGTCGTAGGCCAGCGCGTGCCGGACGTCCTCGATCGCTCGCTCGCGGTACTCCTCGCGAACGCGTTCGAGGTAGCGGTAGTAGGTCTCGAAGAGGTCCTCGGCGATCGAGCCGTGGTTCTCGAGGTTGCCCTCCAGGTGGTTGAACGTCGTCAGCGCCGAGAGGAACCCCCGGCTTCTGTGCATCGAGTCCATGATGGCCTCGGCGATCTCGTCGCCGATGAACCGTGGCGAGACCCCCTCCATCCCCTCGCCGATCTCGGCGGTCCCCGCGGCCTCCTCACGGAGCTTCTTGACGTCGACGTCGTCAACCTCGTCGATCTCGCCGTTGTAGGCCTTCGCCTTCTGGAGGACGTCCACGGTACCGGAGTCGGGCTCCTCTATTCTGGTGAGCACCCCGAACAGCCCCGCCATCTCGAGGGTGTGTGGTTCGACGTGGACGTCGGGCACGTCGGCGTTCTGGAGCATCTTCCGGTAGATGTTGGCCTCCTCCTCGTACTGGAGCACGTAGGGGAAGTCGATCCGCTTCGTACGGTCGTTGAACGCCTCCATCTTCTCGTCGCCCTTCTTCTCCTTGTACTCGGGCATGTTGGTCCGCCCCACGATCACCTGGTCGATGTCCATCCGGGGGTTGTTCTTCGGCTTGATGGTCATCTCCTGGGTCGCGTGCAGGAAGTCGTAGAGGAACTCGCGCTGGAGTTTGAGGAGTTCCTCACCGGAGAAGATACCACGATTCGCATTACAGAACGCGCCCGAGTAGTCGAAGGCGCGGGGGTCCGACTCGCCGTAGACGGCGATCTTCGAGTAGTTGACGTCACCGGTCAGTTCGGTCTCGTCCTGGTTCTTCTTGTCCTTCGGCTCGAAGGTCTCGACCGCCTGACGTTTGTTCTCGTCGGCGGTCAGCCGGACCACCTCGATGTGGTTTTCGAGCACCTGCTGGAGGTCGTCGTCGTAGTAGGCCAACAACCGGTCCATGTAGAACTCGCTGGCGGGGTCGAGCGCCTGCTCGTTCTCGATCGTGTAGGGTGCGTCGATCCGCTCGTTCAGCTCGGCTACCACCCGGTTTCGCTGGTCGAGCGGCAAGAGGACGAGGGGATCCTGGTTCATCGGGCTCCGGACCACGTCGTCGGCGGGGTCCTGGTCGGCGATCACGTCACACAGGTTGGTCCACCGGAAGGTGTACATCCGGCCCTCCTCGCGGAGGGTGTAATCCTCGAAGTAGCGCCGGACCTGCCGGTCGAAGTCGGATTTACCCGACCCGACGGGGCCGAGCAGGAGCTTGATCCGGCGTTCGGGGCCCAGCCCGCGGGCCCCGGATTTCGCCTTGTTGACGAACTCGTGGATCGACTCGTGGATCTCGCGACCGAAGAAGGTGTTCTCGCCACCGCTCAGCGGATCCTCGGTTGCGAGGTGGTACTCGACGATCCCGGTGTCCTCGTCGTACTCCGTGCCGTAGAAATCGAACATATCCGCGACGCGTTGATGGGCGTTGCGCGCGATCGGCGGCTCCTCGCGGACCGTGTCGAGATACCACTGGAAGGTCTGGGTCGTCCGGAGGTCGGTCGGTATCGATGCCCGGTACTCCTCGCTGAGTGCTTCGAGCGTGTTGGTTTCGCCTGACATTGTCTTATCCGTTCGATCGAGGGATCGGACGACGCCCACCGGTCGCTTCCGAGGGCGGCCGATCCAGCGTTATGTGCTCACACGTGTCATTCAGCACGGCCGACGACGCACCCCTTGACTGGTTTCGGGGACCACCGCGGAGCGCCTCGGGACGACGTAGCATGGTAGAGGGACCCACCAATACTACTAAGAGGGAGTGGTTTGGAGCATATAACTGTTGTCCCAATTTCGGCGACGAGCGGCTCTCCTCCGAGAAAACCCGCCGAAAGTTCAGGGCGCGGTGCATCCACGACCGGGAACGACTTGCCGGGTCGTCACCGAACGACAGCATGGGTGACTTCGAGACGCTTCCCGAGGACTGGGCGGTCTGGAACGAGGCCGACGACCGGTGTGTGCTGGTCTATCGGCCCGACGTGTTCGACACGAACGCGTTCGACGCGGCGTGTCTCCCGACGATCTACCTCACGCGCGGTCGGCGGTCGCGCCGCCCGGGTCGCCAGCGCGCCCCCGGGACCGCGAACACGTGGTACGTCACGCTCTTCCTCGAACCCGAGGTCGAACGCGAGGCCGAGACCTACGACACCCGCCCCGAGGCTGTTGCGGGTGCGGTAGCGCTCGCCGAGCGCTTCGCCGCCGGCGAGGTCGACTATCGCGGCCTCTACCAGGTCCCGCGCGAGGCGTATCTCGACGAACTCGACGCCCTCACCGGCGGCGGGTAGCCGCTCCGACAAGCCGTGTTCTTATTCGGACCCGGTACATACCGCCGGTATGTCACAGATCACCCTCATCGGCACCCGTCTCGCGGAACCCGGCACCGAGTTCGTCTATCGCGGCGAGGCCAGCGCGTGCGAGGGCTGTCCCTATCGCGAGCAGTGTCTCAACCTCTCGACGGGGACGAAGTACCGCGTCACGAGCGTTCGCGAGAACGCCCAGACCCTCGAATGCGGCGTTCACGACACCGGCGTGCGCGCGGTCGAGGTCGAGCCCGCCTCCGTGATGGCGAACGTCTCGCCCAAGAGCGCCTACGCCGGGAGCAAGGCCCACCTCGAAGGGCCGTGCCCGCACACCGGCTGTCCGAGCCACCCGTACTGCGAACCCGCGGGTGCCGACTTCGAGACCGAGTACCGCATCCAGGAGGTCATCGGCGACCCGCCCCACGACTACTGTCACCTCGACCGCGAGCTCACGCTGGTGGAGTTCGCCCCACCGACGGGGTGAGCCGCCGGCCGTCGTGACTCAGTCGGCGTTGGTCGACTGGCCGGGGCTCGATTCGACGTTCCCGCCGAGCTTTCCCACCAGCTCCGCGGCGTAGCCGAACTCGTTCTCGTAGCCGTACGGCGACATCAACACGGGATAGAAGGGTTCGTTGGCGACGAGCTCCTCGCCGTCGATGCTGGCGTAGGTCTCGCCCGCTGCGACCCGCTCGAAGTTGGTCGCGGGCACCCCGTAGTCGTCGGCGGCTTCCTTCGGGACCAGACGCGTGAGTCGATAGAGCGGGAGCTCGCGCGGCGGCGACCGCTCCCCGTCGAGCGCCCCCACGGCGGTGAGGAACTCCTCGGTGAGCGTGACGGCGTTCTTCGCGGCCCGCTCCGAGCCCTGATAGCCGCACTCGACTTCGAGGACCTCGGCGTGTCTGATGAGCCGGCCGTCGATGAAGTCGCTGGCGTCGACCACCGCGTCGAGCGAGAGCGACGGACAGACGGATTTCGCGAACGTCGCGTTCTCGTCGATCACCGCAAACGGCTCGGTGTAGGACTGCGTCGAGTGCATCGAGAGGCTGACACAGCCCTTGAGTTCGGTCAGGAGCTCCGCCGCGAGGCGTTTCTCGTGGGCGTCGCTGTCGGGGTCCCCAGGGAAGACCCGGTTGAGGTCGGCGTCGAGATAGCGGGTCCCCGCCGCGAGCGCCTCCTCGTTCGCGACGATACACTTGACCGGTCGTTTCACCTCGGGGTCGGCTTCGAGGAGGTGTTCGACCGCGCGCACGCCGCATGGCTCGTCGCCGTGTATCCCGCCGACGACGGCGATCTCGGGCTCGCCGTCGCCCAGCTGCTCGATTCGCATCTACCCGCTCTACTCGTCCCACCTTATTGAGTGACGCGATACGGATACGAACCACCGACCGAGCCGAGTGATCGCAACGTTTTACCCCGATCCCGGCCGATTCGACACTGCGTGCGAGGGTAGCCAAGTCTGGAAACGGCGGCGGATTCAAGCTCCGCTCCTGTAGAGGTCCACGGGTTCAAATCCTGTCCCTCGCACTGCGTGCCATCCGGCACGAAAGTGCGGGCAAGATGGAGCGTCTTGCCCTCGCAAACTTCGAACCGAACCCGAGCGGCGCGACCGGCTCGAAACCCGAGCGCGTGGCGGGGATTCGACGGACTAAAGACGCGGCGTTCGTGAGCTACGGACGTTCATGGCCGCCATCGCTGACCGAACGGATCCCGTCAGAACGTGGCTCGCGGCGGCGGTCGTCGGCGTTGTGGCCATCGCGGGCGCGTCGCTCGCGTTCCCGAAAGCCGTCTACACGAACTTCGTCTGGCAGTATTTCTGGGGGCCGATCGACGCCGACGCCCACAACGCGGTCTGTGCGATCCGGGCGAACGGGATGGTCGAGCGGCTCGGGACCGCGGACGCCTGCCAAGTCGCGGCCAGCCGGGGGTTCACCGTCGCCGAACCCGGCTACACCTTCGTCTCGGAGGCGGGCTACGCGCTCGTCCTCCTGTTCATGCTCGCCGGGATCCTCCTGCTCGTGCGCCGGCTCGGTATCGGCACCGACCGGCGCGTCGTGTTCGCGCTGATCCCGTTCGTCCTCTTCGGCGGCGCGCTCCGGACCGTCGAGGATGCCGCCGACGTCATGCCCGCGAGCGTGGCGGTCGGGATCGACTACCCCGCCAGCGCCCTGATCATCAGCCCGGTGATCTACGTCACCGTCTTCGTCGTCACCCTCGCGGCGTTGCTCGTCAGTCTGCGGCTCGCACGCCGTGGCATCGTCGGGCGGTACGAGGACGCGCTCGCGGGCTTCGGGAGCCTCGCGCTCGCGGTCACCGTCGGCTATCTCGGCTACCTCGCGGCGACGACCGAGTACCTGGACTTCTACCCCCAGATGCTGGTCGCGACCCTCGGGATCGCCTCGGCCATCGCCGTCGGGGTCTACCTCGCCATCGACCGCCTCGCGCCCGCGCTCAACGCCGGGACGGGCACCATCGGCCTCGCGATCCTCTGGGCCCAGGGCATCGACGGCGTCGCGAACGTCATCGCCTCCGACTGGTGGAACGCCATCGGCCTCCCGTTCGAGTACACCGCGAAACACCCCGTGAACGCGCTTATCGTGGGCTTCACCGAACTCGTCGTTCCCCACTCCGTCATCCTGGTCATCGGCGACTCCTGGCCGTTCCTCGTGGTGAAGATCGCACTCTCGGTCGGCGTGATCTGGCTGTTCGAGGAGGCGATCTTCGAGGACAGCCCGCGCTACGCCTACCTCCTGATGCTCGCCATCATCGTCGTCGGGCTCGGCCCCGGTACGCGGGATATGCTCCGGGCGACCTTCGGGATCTAGAACCCACCTTTTGCTGCGCTCGTTCGCTTCGCTCACTCGTCCCAAAATCGCTCCGCGATTTTGTGTGCCAATCAGAACTGCGAAGCAGTTCTGATGACGCTGGCAAAATGTGGATCAAAANCGCGATTTTGTGTGCCAATCAGAACTGCGAAGCAGTTCTGATGACGCTGGCAAAATGTGGATCAAAAGCCTCCTCCTTCCCACCGGAAGAGCTCCGCTCTTCCGTGCTCTCGCTCGCCTCCGGCTCGCGAGAACTGCGGTCAGTCGTCGGCCCGCTCGCTCCCGCTGGTCGCTCGCGGTACAACCACTGACGACTTCCGCAACCGCACAGCACAGCCGAAGCCCTCGCCGCGCGCTCACTTCGTTCGCTTCTCGCTCGGCTTGCGGCCTCGCTCGCGCGGCTCGCCCTTCATCCACCAGGAGAGCACCACAACCGTCAGCCACACTGCGGCCGCACCGCAACCGTCCCGCGGCCGCAGCGCCAGCGCCGCAGCCGCACCGCGACCGCTGGCCGCACCGCAGCCGTCGTGCGGCTGAATGCTACGGATACGGGTGGAACTCGTGGTCGAGATCCGCTTCGAAGCCCATCTCCTCGGGAACCTCGCGGGCGCGCTCGCCGAAGTACGGCTCGTCGGTGAACAGCGGTTGTGCCTCGGGCACCAGCACCCGCACCGCCTCGAAACCAAGCGATTCGACGTCCCTCGGGGTGAGCCGTGCAGCGTAGGCGTCGAGGCCAGCGTCCTCGATTCGTTCGAGCAGCATTTCGAGTTCGTCCTCGCCCGCGGGTACCGTCTCGGGGCCGGCGCTCGCCGCCGGGATCCGACCGTCGACGTCGAAGAAGGCCGCCGCATCGCCGGGTTCGGCGGCGTAGCGCCCCACCGCACCGCCCGCCGCGTCGGCCTCCTCGGGCCCCATCGCGCGGAGCTCCATCCAGTTCTGGAGCGCCTCCGCGAGCGCCGCCCCCGCCGCCGCCTCGGGGTCGAAGTCCGCCGCCGACCCGACCGCGAGCTGGGGCCACTCCCCACGTCCCACGCCGACCGCCACCACCGGCACGTCGACGTCCTGGGTGATCAGCGCCGCACGCACCGTCAGGTCCTCGGAGCGCGCCCGCGCGGCCAGCGTCGCGAACGGTTCGGCGTCGACGGCCACCCCGAGCGGCTCGAACGACGAGTACCACGACACCATCGCGGCGTCGCGCTCGATGACCTCGTAGAGCCCCGAACACAGCGCTTCCGCACCGGAACTCCCGAGCCCCAATCCCGTCGTGATCGACGGCCCGTGACGGCGCTCGGGCGGCGGGAAGGTCACGAACTCCGCCGGCAGGCGCACCGTCTCGCCCGTCGAGAGCCGCTCGCCTTCGACCCACGGGATCGAGTCGTCTGGATCGGCGTCGACCTCCTCGGGGAGCACGAACGACGACGGCGGCACCGAGTTCTCGACCTCGTCCGGTGTGCCCCGAACGAACGACGAGTCGCGGTAGACCCCGGCGCTGTAGCGTTCGAGCGCCTCCCCGAGCGCCTTCATCAGCGCCTCGTCCCAGCCGACGGCGACCCCGGCGGCCTCGCTCGCGGCGCTGGCCTCGCTGAACCCCGCAGTCTCGCCGGCCCGCGCGAGGTAGTACGGTGCGGGGAACGAGGCGACCTCCCCGACCTCGCGAACGATCCCCGTCCGCCGGTCGAGCGCCCGCTCGGCACGCCCGAGCGCCGCGTCGAGGTCTCGTTCCTCGTAGTTACGGTCGAGAGCACCTCCCCTACTTCCCTCCCCCTCACACTCGCAGTTCGGCACCGCCAGCAGCCGACGTTCGGCGTGGGGGATCTCGACCACGCCGCCGAGCACCGCCGACTCCTCGCCCTCGACGAGCCGGCGCGCCTCGTAGCCCGCTCGCGCACCCGCGAGCCACGCGGTCGCGTCGTCGACCTCGTCGGGGTCGCCCGCGGTCCCCTCGATGTTCGCCTCGACGCGGGTACACAGGCAGGTATAGCAGGCCGTACCGGGGGCGAACCCGGAGACCGCGGCCGTACACACCCCGCGGCCGGCGAGCCCACCCAGCTCGACCGCGAGCCACGGGGTTTCGCTCGCCAGCGCGACCGCGTTCGTCTCGCTGAAGGCCGCCGCGCCCGCGGTGTCCGCGACGAGGGCGAGGTCGACCTCGCCGACGTCGCTCGCTTCGGTTTCCGCCACGGTCGCCGCGTCGCCGAGCGCCGCCCGGACCGCGTCCGTGGCGGGGCCCGAGCCGACGATTCCGACGTTCATACCCGAACCACGTCCTCCCCCGCAAAAGTCCCCGCTATTCGCGTCCGGCCTTCACTCCCCGAGGCTTTCGAGGAGCTCGGGGTCGGTCCCGAACTTCAGGACGTTCGTCACCACCGAGTTCCGGATGTTCGAGACCACGCCGCCGTGCGCCTTGTAGAACTCGTGGATCCAGCGGGATTCGGCCTCGCGGGTCGGGAACATCATCACCGTCTTCCACTGGTACTCGCCGTCCGAGAGGAAGTAAAACAGGGTGTTCGGCGAGTCGCGGATGTACTCCATCGCGGGCCGCCAGCCCTCGGCGAACCGCTCGCCGTTGAACTTGAACTCGAACAGTCCGAAGATGAAGAACTCCTCGTTCGGGATGATCGCCTCGCGGAAGACGCCCGCCTCGCGCATCCGGCGGATCGACTCGCTCACGGTGACGTGCGAGACGTCGATGTCGTACTTCTCGGCGAGCACGCCGGTGAGCTGGCGCGAGGAGACCTGCGGGTCCCGGGCGAGCTCGCGCAGGATCGTGACGTCGCGCTCGGAGAACTCCCATTCCGGGGTGTCGTCGCTCATCGATTACCTATCGAGGAACTCCCGGAGCGCCGTCATATAGCCATCGGTCCGGTCCTCCATCACCCAGTGATAGGCCTCGTCGAGCGCGACCACCTCCCCACCCGTGTCGGCGGCGAGCCGTTCGGCGTACGCCAGCGACTGCAGGACGTCGTCCGCACCCCAGAGACAGAGCACGTCCGCCGTGATCGCATCGTAGTCGATCTCGGTGGTGTGGTTCGTGTTGGTCGCCACCGCACACCGCGCGAGCGAGGTCCGTCCCGCCTCGGTGAGCCACGGCGCGAGCATTCCCTCGACGAACTCGGGGTCCGCATCGTCGTGGGTTCCCTGCGAGAACACGCCCCCGACGTGTTCTTCGAGGTCGTCGAAGCTCGTGTCGGTGGTCTTCGGCAACCCCAGGTTCGAGATGAACTCGACGGGCCAGGAGTCATAACAGACCGCGTTCGAGCAAACGAGCTCGTCCACTCGGTCGGGGTGGTGGGCGGCGTACCGGAGCGCGACCCCGCCGCCGATGTCGTGGGAGACCAGCGAGACCCTATCGAGACCGAGGTCAGCGAACAGCTCGTCGAGCATCGCCTCCTGGGCGCGGATCGACCGGTCGAACCCGTCGGCCATCGCGGAGTTGCCGTAGCCGAGCAGGTCGGGGACGATCACCCGACGATCCTCGGCGACCGCGGGCGCGATATCGCGCCAGAGGAACGACCAGGTGGGAATCCCGTGTAGGAAGACGACTGGGGGTTCGTCGGCGGCACCCGATTCCGGGCCGTCGTCGCGATACGCCACCGGGAGGTCGTGGTCGTCGACCGTCACGGTCGTCGTCTCCTGTTCGGCCGCCCAGTCCTCGTGGTTCATAGTATCCGGTCGGCGATGATGTTCTTCTGGATCTCGGAGGTGCCCTCGTAGATCTTGGTGATCCGGGCGTCGCGGTAGTAGCGTTCGGCGGGGTGGTCGGAGACGTAGCCCGCGCCGCCGAAGACCTGGAGCGCCTCGTCGGCGACGTCGACGGCGTGCTCGCTCGCGAAGAGCTTGGCCATGCTCGCGAAACGCACCGCGTCGTCCGAACCGTCCCCGACCGCGCTCGCGGCGCGGTAGGTCAGCGACCGCGCGGCCTCGACGTTCGTCGCCATCTCGGCGAGTTTGTGCTGGATGGCCTGGAACTCCGAGATGGGTTGGTCGAACTGCTCGCGCTCGGTCGCGTACTCGCGGGCGGCGTCGAGCGCGCCCTGCCCCGCGCCGACCGCCTGGGCCGCGACGCTGGTGCGCCCGGAGGCGAAGAAGTCCATCAGCTGGTAGAAGCCCTGGTTGACCTCGCCGATGACGTTCTCCTCGGGGACCCGAACCCCTTCGAGCCGGACCTCCGCGAGGTCCGAGGCTCGAATGCCGAGCTTGTTGGTTATCTTCTCGGGGACGAACCCGTCCGTCTCGGTGGGGACGAGGAACGCCGTGATCCCCCGATGGCCCGCACCGGGGTCGGTCTTCGCCATCACGACGGCGACGTCGGCCACCGAGCCGTTGGTGATCCACATCTTGTTGCCGTCGATGACCCACTCGTCGCCCTCCTTCTCGGCGGTCGTCTCCATCCCCGCGACGTCCGAGCCGTGGGCGGGTTCGGAGATCGCGCTCGCGGAGGCCGAGTCACCGCCCGCGATCCGCGGGAGCCACTCCTCCTTCATCCACTCGTCGCCGTACTCGATGACCATATCGCTCCCGAAGCCCGCCGACCCCACCGCACTCCCGATGCCGGGGTCGGCGCGCCAGAGCTCCTCCGTGACGAGGGTGGTCGAGAGCTTGTCCATCCCCGCGCCGCCGTACTCCTCGGGGATGTTCGGTGCGACGAAGTCGTACTTCGCGGCCTCGCGCCGGAGCTCCTCGGGGTACTCGCCGGACTCGTCGTGTTCGCGCGCGACGGGAACGATCTCCTCTGCGGCGAACTCCCGGACCGCCTTCCGGATCGCCTCGTGCTCGCCCGATAGCTGGAACGCCATACACGGGAGTGGGTTTCCAGCGAAAAGTATCTTCCTGCCGAACGTGAACGACGGTAACTACACTCGGGAGGACCGTCCGCGAGCCCCCATCTGTACGGAACGATTATGGACGTAGCCCGTGAAGGGATGCACTATGCGAGCAGCTGTCCTCGAAGAGTACGGTGAACCGCTCGATATTCGTGACGTGGACGCGCCGGATCCGGGTCCGGAGGGTGCGGTAGTGGAGCTCGACGCCTGTGGGATCTGCCGGAGCGACTGGCACGGCTGGCAGGGCGACTGGGACTGGCTCGGCATCCAGCCCCAGCCGGGCCAGATCCTCGGCCACGAACCCGCGGGCACGGTCGTCGCGGTCGGCGACGAGGTCGAGAACGTCGCCGAGGGCGACCAGGTGACGGTGCCGTTCAACCTGGGCGATGGCACCTGCCCGCAGTGTCGCACCGGCCACGGCAACGTCTGTGAGAACGTTCGGCCACTGGGCTTCGTCGAGTCCGTACCGGGCGCGTTCGCCGAACAGCTCCGGGTACCGACCGCGGACCAGAACGCCGTTCAGCTTCCGGACGGCGTCTCGCCAGTCGATATGGCGGGTCTCGGCTGCCGGTTCATGACCTCGTTCCACGCGCTCGCCCATCGGGCCGACGTCGGCGGCGGCGACTGGGTCGCGGTCCACGGCTGCGGTGGCGTCGGGCTCTCGGCGGTCCACATCGCGAGCGCGCTCGGCGGCAACGTGGTCGCCGTCGACCTCGAGGACGAGAAACTCGACAAAGCGACCGAACTCGGCGCGAGCGAGACGGTGAACGCGAGCGAAGTCGAAGACGTTCCGGGCGAGGTCAAAGCCATCACGAACGGCGGTGCGGCGGTCTCCGTCGACGCGCTCGGGATCGCCACCACCTGTCGGAACTCCGTGCTGAGCCTCGCGACCCACGGCCAGCACATCCAGGTGGGGCTCTCGACCCAGGACGAGGGGGGCATGGTCGAACTCCCGACGGACCTGATGGTGATGCAGGAGATCGAGTTCATCGGCTCGCTCGGGATGCCGCCGACGGACTACGACGAGATCTTCAGGATGGTCGGCGACGGCAAGCTCGACCCCAGCGCCGTGGTCTCCGGGACCGTCTCGCTCGACGACGTCTCCGACCAGCTAGAGGCGATGAGCGACTTCGGCACGATGGGCATCCCGGTCATCGATAGCTTCTGAGGTCTCTCGCGGCGTGTCGCCATACCAGCGATTCGGTCGCGGAGGGCGATGACTCATCACTACCGGGAGCCGACTGCGACTATGGTTGACCCCGACGAAACGCCGGACCTCCCGACCGAACGTCTCGAGGCTGGCGGCTGGGCGCACGCCGAGACGACCACCGAGACGCTGTTCGGTCTCTCGACGATACGCGTGGTCGGCACGACCGTACTCTACGAGGACGGAGAGCTTCGGGCGCGGCTTCGCGAGGCGACCGACGGCGACCTCGATGCGCCCTGGCGGTTCTTCTTCGCCACCCAGCTCGACTTCCGACCGCCGCTCGCGCCCGGCATCGGTCCCGCAGCCATCCTGCCCACGGTCACGATGGAGGCACGGCGTACGTTCACGAGCGACCTCCGGGACCGCGGGTTTCGGAACGTGGACCGTGGCCGAACGCAGCGGACTCGAACACGGTCGGGCGAGCGCCTCCGCCTCACGAAGTACACCGCACGCTACGCGGTCGAGTGGAAGGAGCGTTACGACCTCGATATCGAGGGCTGGATCGGGGTCTGGGTTCGAAGAGGGACCTTTCGCCTCGCCGGCGGCGCGTATCCGACACGGGGCTTCGACGAGCTGCTCGCGGCGGTCGACGAAGAAGCCCCCACCGACCCCCGCGAGTATCGCGGCGACCTCCTCGACCTCGTGAGGGCGGTCGAGTAGCGCTACGCCCGTGCGAAGACGAGGTAGCCGGTGTGGCCGACGCCGGCAGTCGAGGGGCGCGTCCCGCGCTCGCCGACGTCCATCTCGCGTTGGATCGTCTCGTAGGTCTCGGGGTCGAGTCCGACCTCGCGCGCCGTCTCGACGGTCTCGCGAACGCTCTCGATGAACGGCGAGTAGACCGCGAGGAAGCCGCCCCGAACCAGCAGGTCGGGGACGTGCTCGACGATCGCCGACGCGTCGCCGGTGTCGAGCGTCACGAGGTCGAACCCCGAGTGTGCATCGAGGTCGTCGAGGCCGTCGCCGGTCCTGACCTCGACGGTGCCGTACTCGTTCTCCACCCCATCGACGCCCGCGAGCGCCATGTTCTCGCGCGCGACGTCGGCGAACCCGGGGTCGCGCTCGTAGCTCACGACCGAGGCACCCGCCCGCCCGAGACAGGCCGCGAGCACGCCGGTGCCGGTCCCGATATCCAGCACCCGATCGCCCGCCGAAACGCCGGTATGACCCATCAAGAGCCCGATATCGCGTGGGAGCATCGGCGCGCCGGTGCGCTCGAAGTGCTCGAAGAGGTCGGGGCCCCGGAGTCCACGCACCCGGAACTCGGTTCCGAGGTGGGTCTCGACGGTGTCCCCCGTCCCGATGTCCTCGGGAACGTCGAGATAGCCGAGGTCGGTTTCGAGGCGCTCGCCCGGTTCGCGAAGGTACTCACGACCCTCGCCGACCAACAGGACGGCGGTCACTCCAGCCGCGAGACCGCCGCCGCGAGGTCGCCGTCCTCGGCCTCGAGGGCTTCGCGCGCGGTCTCCTCGGTCGCGCCGGTGCGCTGGGCGACGATCTCGACGTCGGCGTCCGGGATGCCGCCGGTGTCGTCCGCACCGCTCGACTCGGTGCCGTCGCCGACCGGGATCGCCTCGTCCGAACCGGCACCGGCCCCCGCGTCCCTGGACTCGGGCTCGCCGGTGATGGTGTAGGTCGCCTGGCCCTGGGCGTCCATCCGCTGGACCTCGGCGTCCGTGAAGACGAGTTCCTCGTCGGGGGTCCGGATCACGATCTCCTCGGCATCGATCTCCTCGATGTCGATCCCCATCTGTTTCATCATCTGCTGGAGCTTCCGCGGGTTCATGCCGCCGCCTCCTCCAAACATGGTTCGACAGAACGAAGCCAGCGACTTGTTCCTTCCGGACCCACCTTTTGCTGCGGTCGCTCACTTCGTTCGCTCCCTGGCAAAATGTGGATCAAAAGCGCGTCGGGTTCCCGTTGGTCACCCTCGCGCCCGCTCGTTCGGCTTGGCCTCACTCGCGGTACAATCCCTGACTTCCCGCATCCGCACCGCAACCACGCCGCCGAAGCCCTCGCTCGTTTCACTCGCTCGCCCTTCATCCGCCAGGACCGCAACCGCCGATCGCACCGCGACCGTACCGCCGCAGCCGCACCGCGACCGCTCGGCCGCCGCCGAGCATCCGCGAACCCCTATCGCTGGGTCGTGTTTCCGGTCGGGAGATGCCCTCGGAGCCAGCGGTCCCAGCGCCAGGTGACGGCGACCATCCCGAGACCCAACAGCGCGAGGAACAGACTGACACCACCCTGGAGGCTGAGCAGCGATCCCTGGATCGCCGTGTCGAGGATCCCCAACAGGCCCACGACCAACAGTGCGCTCCCGATCGCTATCGCCACGAAGTCAGCGATCATCGCGCGCACCTCGTCACGCACCGCCCGACGCGCTACCTCGTACACCTCGCGCTTCTCCTTCGGATCCATCTTTCATCCACCACTCATCACTCACGTGTAAATAACCGTTTCCTGCCACCACAGTAGCACACGAATCCCCGCTACTGTCTACACAGAACGCCTCGGTCAGCTATTCGACCGCGCTCGCCGCCCGGATGACCGTTTCCTCGCCGAACGCCGGACCGACGAACTGCGCCCCGACCGGCAGGCCCTCGGCCGTGCCCGCGGGGACCGATATCGCGGGGAGGTCGGCGAGGTTGACGGGAACGGTGTTCGCGTCCATCAGGTAGAGCTGGAGCGGGTCGTCGAGGCTTTCGCCGAGTTTCGGCGGGAGAACGGGCATCGTCGGCGAGGCCAACACGTCGGCCTCGGTGAGCGCGTCGTCGAAGTCCCGCTTGATCCACGCGCGGGCGTCCTGGGCCTTCTTGTAGTACTTGTCGTGGTAGCCCGCCGAGAGCGCGTAGGTTCCCAGGAGGACCCGGCGTTTGACCTCGGGCCCGAAGCCCGCCTCGCGCGAGCGTGCGAACGCGTCGTTCCAGTTACCGTCGTAGCCACCCTCGTCCGACGCGCCCGAAACCCCGTACCGAACCCCGTCGAACCGCGCGAGGTTCGAGGAGGCCTCCGACATCGCGATGACGTAGTAGGCCTGGACGGCGTGGGCGAGCGAGTCGAGGCTCACCTCGCGGACCTCCGCCCCCTGAGCTTCGAGGTCCGCGATGGTCTCCTCGAAGGCCGCGGCCACGCCCTCGTCGGCTCCCGAGACGAGCTCCGAGAGCACGCCGATCGTCATCCCGTCGACGTCGCCGTCGGCGGCCGCCGCGTAGTCGGTGCCTTCGCCCTCTTCTCGGGTCGTCGCGTCGTGCGGGTCCGGACCCGCGATCACGTCGAGGAGTTCGGCGGCTTCCTCGACCGTGGGCGCGAGCGGCCCGATCTGTTCGAGACTGTTGGCGTAGGCGACTAGCCCGTAGCGCGAGACCAGCCCGTAGGTCGGCTTGATCCCGACCACCCCGCAGAACGCGGCGGGACACCGGACCGACCCACCCGTGTCGGAGCCGAGCGCGAGGTCGGCCTCGCCTGCCGCCACCGCCGCGGCGCTCCCGCCCGAGGAGCCACCGGGAACCCGTTCCTCGTCCACGGGGTTCGTCGTCGGCCCGAAGTGGGAGGTCTCCGTGGTGGTCCCCATCCCGAACTCGTCCATGTTGGTCTTGCCGACGACGGTCGCTCCCGCTCCCTTCAGCCACTCGACGACGGTGGCGTCGTAGGGCGGCACGTAGTCGGCGAGCATCGCCGACCCGCACGTCGTCTTCACTCCCCGAGTGCTGATGTTGTCCTTCACTGCAACTTGCCGACCGTCGAGTACTCCAGATTCCTCGGACTCGATCGTCTCTTTGGTGATGAACGCGTCGTGGCTCATCCGACCGGCGGCCCCTCGAAGTAGCCGTCCTCGGTCGCCGGCGCGTTGCTGAGGGCTTCCTCCTGGGTGAGTCCCTCGCTCACCTCGTCGGTCCGGAGGACGTTCACGAGGTCGGGCTCGCCCTCGACCGCGGGCACCTCGTCGAGCGCCTCGAAGGAGTCGAGGATCTCGGCGAACTGCGCCGCGAACCGCTCGCGCTCGTCGGGCGTGAGGTCCACCCGTGCGAGCTCGGCGACGTGCTCGACCGCCTCGGGGTCGACCGCCGTTTCGCTCATACCCGACGACGGCGAGCGCGACCACTAAGCGTTTCGAATGGTGTTTTCGAGCACGGAATTCTAGTTCGATCCGGGTCGTGTGGGAACAGCCCTATCTAGCATTATGAATTCGATTTGTCTTGAAATATTGGGTGAATAGAGCTAGATCTCAGATATACTTGTGGTCTATTGTAGACAAAGATATCGATTTCAAAATACACCAACGAACCCATAAATTATATATAGATTTGGTTGTTGTCTCTAAAACATGCCATCGGGTCGCAAAGAGCGCGATACTGACGTACCGTCCTCTGTTACTTCACCCCGCCGCCGACATCTTCTGAAAGCCCTTGGTCTCGGTGGTATGGTCGGTCTCGCTGGCTGTTCGAGCGGGAGTAGTGGCGGCGGAAACAACAGCGGCGGTAACGGCAGCGGTGGGTCGTCGAACGGTTCAGCCGGGGGGACGTCCGCCGGATCGAACGAGGACACCCGTTCCGGCAAGCGGTCCGTCGGCGGCAATTACATCGTCGGGGACCAGACCGGGATCACGACCCTGAACTGGCTTCAGGTCGACGACCAGCCGACCGCCAATCGGATCCGGCTGATGCTCGATTTTCTCTACACCGTCACCCAGGACAAGGAGGTGTTCCCGCTGCTGGCGAAGGATATCTCGACCCAGGACGACCAGACCTACACCGTCACGCTCCGGGACAATCTCGAATGGGGCGGCAACTACGGACAGATGACCGCCGAGGACTGGATCTACCAGATCAAGAACGTCTTTCAGGCGAATTCGAACTGGTCGGGCTATACGAATCAGAGCTACTGGCTGACCGCCGACGGAAACCCGATCCCGGTCGAGAAACGAGGGAAGCTCAAATTCGACATCAAGCTCCAGGATCCGGACCCGTCGTACCTCCTCCGACCGAACCTCCAGGGCGCGTGGTGTATGCCGAAGAAACTCCTGAACCAGTACGTCCCGAATCAGGACACAGAGGGTCTGAAAAAGGACACCGATGTCCAACAGGTCGGCTACTCCGGCAACCTCGGACCGTATACGTTCGACCACCTCAACCGGGAATCGGAGTTCGTCGCCACCCGGAACGAGAACTACTACCTCCGCGACGCCAGCGACGTTCCCGAAGCGTGGAAGAACGTACCGTATTTCGACAAGTACACGTACAAGGTCATCCCCGAGCAGAGCACCCGTCTTTCGGCGCTCAAATCGGGCGGAGTCACCGAATCGGGTATCGCGGCAGCGAAGGTCGAGCAGTTCCAGAACATGGACGGCATCACCGTCCAGCAGATAAAACAGCCGTATCTGACGATGATATTCTACAATCAACGCAAGAACGGCTGGAAGCCCTTCCGAAAGCAGTCGGTTCGGCGGGCGCTGTCGTACGCGGTCGACAAGAAGAGCGTCGTGGAGAACATCTTCCGTGGCTACTCGGAGGTGGCGCACACATTCCAACCCCAGTGGTCGGAGTGGTACGACGATTCACAGGTCCTCGAAACCGGTGTCGGAAAGCGCTACAGTCCGGAGAAAGCCCGTACCAAGCTCGAAAATGCGCTTTCGGGGACCGAGTACGGCTACGACGGCGACACCCTCACCGGGCCGGACGGCGAGGTCTCGCTCTCGCTTGTGATCACCACATCGAGCGACACGGTGAAGACGTTCGCGCAGTATCTCGGGCAGGCCTACGGCGAGATCGGGATCGACGTCAGCATCAACCCGGTGAAGTTCAACACGTTGATAAACAAATATCTCTCCAACAGTTATCAGGGGAACGGCGAGCCGAAGTGGAACGTGAGCGGCTCCAACGGCGGCGGCCGCGACGAATCCGTCAGTCCCGAGTCCTGGGATATGTCCGTCGGTGTCATCCTCAACACGTACCCGCTCACGCCATCGAACACGAGCGCGTTCTTCGAGAAGAAGGGAACCGCGAACTACGTTGGCTACTATCCGGAGGCCGACTTCGAATCGCTGTATAACGAAGCTTCGACGGCCACGAACGAGAAAAAACGCCAGCGGACCTACGCGGAGATCTTCGGGGAGCTCAGCAAGGAACAGCCCTACAACTTCGTGAGCATGGGGTCCGACATCTACGGCTATCAGAGTAAGGTGCAGGGGCCAAAGAACGGCGAGAGCCCCTACCTCGCCAACTGGGACAGCTGGACGTGGGACTTCAAGCCGCAGCAATGACGGAGCACGCTTGAACTCTCAACACCCAACATCGGTGCGAGGTGGTCAGTGGTGAGCATGGCGTGGTACGTCGCCCGGCGGGTCGGCTGGGCATTCGTGGTCGCGTTCATCATCGTGAGCGTGACGTTCGCGCTGCTACAGGTCTCGCCGGACCCTGGTCTCGCACAGGCGAAGTTTCAGGCGACCCAGTCGGGTGGGGACGCCCAGTCGGCCGCCGCGGCGTATAGACAGCGCCGCGGTCTTGACCAACCCGTTTGGCAACGTTACGCCAACTACGTCGGCAACGTCGCCACCGGTCACTGGGGGTGGTCCGATACGAGGTCACAACCGGTCACGGCGGCGCTGCTCGATGCGTATCCCTATACGCTGATGTACAGCGTCCCTTCCGTGATACTCTCGACCGTCCTCGGAATGGCTATCGGGTTGTATTCGGCGACCCACCAGTACACCAAATCCGACTACGCCGCGACGCTCTTCGCGTTCTTCGGCATCAGCATCCCGAACTTCTGGTTCGGGATCGTTCTGTTGTTGGTCTTCAGCGTCACGCTCGGCTGGTTCCCGATCCTGTTCGATCCGAACCTGTCGACGTTCTCGATAGCCAACATTAGACAGCTCGTTCTCCCAGTGGTGGTCCTCACGACGGGCGCGATAGCGACACAGATGCGGTACGGTCGTGCGGAGTCGCTCGAATACGTCGGTGCGACGTTCGTCAAGACCGCCCGCGCGAAGGGCGCGAGTTCACGGCGGATCACGTACCGACACATCTTTCGCGCGGCACTCGTCCCGTTGTCGACGATCCTCGTCGGGGACGTTCTCGCCCTGCTCGTCAGTTCGTCGGTGCTAGTCGAAGTGGTGTTCGGTATCCCCGGACTCGGTCGGCTGGTCTTCGACGCGATCGAGCAGCAGGACACCGCCCTGGTGCTCGGGACGACCTTCATCTTCGTGGCGATAGGTGTGATCGGAAACCTGCTACAGGACCTCGCGTACACCGTTCTCGACCCGCGGATAGATTTCAGTGACCGATAATGGCAACCGACTCATCCCCAACAGACGACCGATTCGAGACCATCGACTGGGAAGCTATCGAGGGCCAGCGGCGGTCACTGCCGCGCCGGACGATCGCGTTCGGGGCGACGCTCCTCGTCTATCTGGCGCTGGTGGCGTACAACCTCGTCTATCCGATGGCTGGCGACCAGCCGCTGCCGGTTCTCGACTGGGATGTCGGCGGTGCCGACTGGCTGTTCATCCTCACGCTCATCGTTCTCCTGTTCTACGCCGTGGTTCCGCTCGCGGTCAACCGCCGGATGACGCGGTACTACTGGCGGGAGTTCAAGAAGAACACCGCGGCAGTCGTAAGCCTCGTCTTCCTCCTGTGCGTGCTCGCGGTCGGTATCGTCGGTCCGATAGTTCTCAGCCCACCCGAAGTCGACGTCATCGCCGCCTACCAGCCGCCGATGGGCCTCAGCGTCGCCCAGGACGTGCCAGTGGGCTGTGTCGGGAGCGTCTCGGGCGGTCAGTGTCAGGGCACGTGGGCCCACCCGCTGGGGACGACCGGTGAGGGCAAGGACATCTTCAAGATGATCGTCTTCGGGATGCGCGTCAGCATGGAGGTCGGACTGGTCGGGATGTTGATACGCGTCGTCACTGGAACCATTGTTGGCACCACCGCGGCGTACTTCGGCGGAACCGTCGACGAGGTCCTCATGCGCTACGTTGACATCCAGATCTCCTTTCCCGAGTTCATCCTGTTCTTGCTCTTGCTCTATATCTTCGGCGGCAGTCTTCTGTTGCTCATCGGGATCTTCGGCTTTTTCGGCTGGGGTGGTATCGCACGGCTCGTCAGAAGCGAGGCGCTCCAGCGCCGCGAGGAGGAGTACTTCCGGGCGGCCGAGGGGGCTGGCGCGAGTACGGTCTACACTATCCGCCGGCACCTCGTCCCCAACGTCTCGAACACCGTCATCACGGCGGCGACGATCGGGATCCCGATACTGATCCTCGCCGAGGCGGCCTACTCCTTCCTCGGACTGACGGACCCGACGGTCCCCTCGTGGGGACAGGTCATCGCGGCGGGCCGGGGTGACCTCTCGACCGCGTGGTGGATCTCGACGATCCCCGGATTCTTCCTCTTCGCGACGATCATGGCGTTCAACTTCCTTGGCGACGCGCTTCGGGACGCGCTTGACCCCCGACAGGAGAACGCCGAATGACCGACGAACCGCTCCTCACCGTCGAGAACCTCACGACCCGCTTTCACACCGACGAGGGCATCGTTCACGCTGTCGACGGCGTGAGCTTCGAGGTCGGACGGGGGGAAACGGTCTGTATCGTCGGCGAAAGCGGCTCCGGAAAAACCGTCACCAGTGAGTCGATAACGAAACTCATCCAGTCTCCACCGGGCGAGATAGCCGACGGGGACGTCCGGTTCGATGGCGAGAGCATCGTCGGGATGAGCGATACACAGCTCAGGTCGGTCCGAGGTGGCCGGATCGGACACGTCTTCCAGAACCCACAGGATGCGCTGAATCCGGTCTACACCGCCGGCTGGCAGATCGTAGAGGCGATCCAGCTCCACCGAGACCTCGGGAAGCGTGCCGCCCGTGAGCGGGCGGTCGAACTCCTCGACCGGGTCGGGATCCCGGACGCGCCCGCCCGGTTCGACGACTACCCCCACCAGTTCTCCGGCGGGATGAAACAGCGCGTCGTGATCGCGATGGCACTGGCGTCGGACCCGGACCTCTTGATCGCCGACGAGCCCACGACCGCGCTCGACGTCACGATCCAGGCTCAGATCCTGTGGCTGCTCCGCGAACTCCAGGCGGACTTCGGGATGTCGATACTGCTCATCACGCACGACCTGAGCGTCGTCGCCGAGATCGCGGACCGCGTGATCGTGATGTACGCCGGGAAGGTAATGGAACAAGGCGACGTGTACGACGTCTTCGAGCATCCATCCCATCCTTACACTCGCGCGCTGTTCGGCTGTCTTCCGGGTCGGGGAGGATCGATACGAACCATCGGCGGCTCGTTGCCGAGCGCGACCAATCCACCCGACGGCTGTCGGTTCCATCCCCGGTGTCCGCACGCCATCGACGACTGCAAGGGCGGTGATCAGCTGCCGCTGACGCCGACCGAACGCGACGGCCACGTCGTCTCGTGTATCTACTACCAGCCGGGATACGACGCTTCGGCGATCGTCGATGGCGATGCGGACGACGGTCCACGCGGGCCGAGCTACGCCGACGGGGGCCAGCTATGACGACCGACCACCTCCTCTCGGTTCGCGGGCTGAAGAAACACTATCCGATCACCGAGGGAATCCTGCGTCGGGAGGTCGGTCGGGTACGTGCGGTCGACGGCATCGATTTCGACCTCGACCGCGGTGAGACTCTCGGGTTGGTTGGCGAATCAGGCTGCGGGAAATCGACGGCCGCGACGACCCTGCTTCGGTTCGAGGAGCCGACCGAGGGTGAGATCGAGTTCGACGGAACCGACCTGTTGGCGTGCGACAAAGACGAGCTGAAGCGGTTCCGTCGCCGGGCACAGATGGTCTTCCAGGACCCGAACTCGAGCTTCGACCCCCGGATGACGATCGGCGAGTCGGTGGCCGAACCGCTTCGGGTTCACGGGCTACCGCGAGAACGCCGTCGGGCGGTCGTCCGCAACACCCTCGAACGGGTTGGGCTGGACGCGACCGCCGCGGACCGGTATCCACATGAGTTCTCTGGCGGGCAGAAGCAGCGTATCGCGCTCGCACGCGCGCTGGTTCTCAACCCCGATCTCATCGTGGCTGACGAACCCGTGAGCGCACTCGACGTGAGTCTCCAGGCCGAGATCCTGACCCTGATCGATGACATCCAGCAGGAGTTCGGTCTCGGTATCCTCTTCATTAGCCACGACATGAGTGTCATACAGCAGGTCTGCAACCGAGTCGCAGTGATGTATCTCGGCGAGATCGTCGAGATCGGCTCGACGGACGCGGTGTTTTCGGATCCACAGCATCCCTACACGCAGGCGTTGCTCGCATCGATCCCGAACCCCGACCCGCGCAAGCGTGGCCGGGGAACCGAACTCGCCGGTGACGTCCCGAATCCGTCGAACCCCCCATCCGGCTGTCGGTTCCACACCCGGTGTCCGGCAGTGATCCAGCCGGCGGAGTACGAGTTCGAACAGGAACACTGGCGAAGCGTGATGACGTTCCGGATCCGGCTCGCGAACCGTCAGGTGGATGCCGACTCGATGCGGGAGGTCCTCGTCGCCGAGGGTGACGCGACCGACGTCGACGCCATCCCCGACGACCGAGTGGCGGCGTTCATCCGGGAGGAGTTCTCGATACCGACACCGCTCTCGGACCCGGAGGCCGAATCGGTGGTCGCCGATGCGATCGGGGATATCACCGCCGGCGACCCCGACGCCGCGGAGAACACCCTCGCCACGGCGTTCGAGACGGTCTGCGAGCATCGCCACCCCGACCTCCGAGACTCCAACGGCACCCAGCGTGCGGCGTGTCTCCGTCACGACACCGATGTGAGCACGACCCACACAGCCGTATCGTCCACTGAGGACTGACCACCCTCCACCGTCCGAACCCGTCCAGCTGGTTTCCAGTGCCGGCGGTCACAACACCGAAACCCCCACCAGTCGTCCCCGAACCATGGAGACGACCCGGCATTTCACCGCCACCGTGTACCTCGTCAACGACGGCGCGGCCGCGCTCCACCACCACCCAAAACTCGGGATCCGAATCCCACCGGGTGGACACGTCGACCGCGACGAACTCCCGCACGAGACCGCGATCCGGGAGGTCTACGAGGAGACGGGCTACGAGGTCGAACTGCTCGGCGACGCCCCTGCGGTCGACGCGCCGGACGGTCGCGCGCTCCCGACGCCGCGCTACCAGCTATGCTACGACATCGACGTGGGTCCCGAGGGCGTCTACCATCAGCACATCGACCAAGTCTACTTCGCGCGGGTTCCTCACCGCGAGATCGCCCCCGCCGGTGACGACGAACCGGGTCCCGAGGCGTGGGATTGGTACGCCCCCACGGACCTCGACGCCGAAGCGGAAAGCGACTCGCTGGGACGTGATACGATTCGGATCGCGAAGGAAGCGGTCGCGGCGGCCGAGCGCGCCGATCGAACACGCCGGAGAAAGTAACGGCGATTAGACTACCGATTCAGGTCTCTCTCTCTCTCCGGTCCTCGAAACGCGCTATCCGGTGCGGTGGAAGGGCTGTCTGGCCACCTTCGCGGAGAGCGCCGAGAGGGCTTCACGGTCGACGCCCTCGGCGAACTGCTCGACGATCGCGAACACCTCGGCTTGGGAGACCTTCACGCCGCCCTCGCGGATCACGTCCTCGGGCCGATCGGTGAGTTCCCGAAGCGTGCCGACCGCGAGGAGGTAGGGCACCGCCCACGCCGCGAGGGTGTTGCCGCCGGTCTCGGGTGTGGCTTCGAGGTAGGTGCGCGCGCCGTCGAGGTAGCCCGTGGCGTGCTCGGCGACGCGACGAACGACGGACGCGACGGCCGTGACGTTCTCGTCGGCACAGACTCGTTCCTGGTCGACGCCGTGCTCGCGGAGCCACGCCGCCGGGAGGTAGACGTTGTTCTCCTCGTGGTAGTCGTCGGTGACGTCCTTCGCGACGTTGACCAACTGGAGGAGGAGGCCGAACGCGCGGTCGTGTTCGCGGAGGTGGCGGACCCGCTCGGGTGGGGCGTCGCGCGCGAGGAGGTTCGTCACGAGGGTGCCGACGGTGCCCGCGACGTACCAGCAGTACTCCTCGAGTTCGTCGAGGCTCTCGATACGGATGCCGCCCGTCTCGGTGTGGCGCTCGACGAACATCGCCATCCCGTCGACGAGTTCACGGATCGGGTCGCGGACCGCCGCCTTCGCCGTCGCGTCGAGCCCGTCGAAGGTCCTGACGACGCGGTCGGCCCGGGCGACCACCGTCCAGTCGTCGTCGAGGTCGGCCGGAAGCCACGGTTCGACAGCCGCCACGAACGCTTCGATGTCGGTGGCGTCCTCGGGGTCGAGCGCGCGGCTGTAAGTCGTGAGCAGTTCGGCCTGATCCTCGTCCGGGATGTGGCCGGCGTCCTCGACGGTGTCGGCGACCCGACAGAGGAGGTAGCTCACGCAGACCTCGGTCGCCATCGGTTCGTCGAGCGCGGACACGGTCAGGGCGAACGTTCGGGACGTACCTTGGAGCGCGTCGTGGCACCACCGTCGGTCGTCGGCGTCGGTCGGCTTACCGGCGGCAGTCATGTCTCCCCGTTCGGGGTTCTATCGGAAAAGCCCTCACAAAGCGATCGGTCAGTTCGCCTCCCGAGCCCGCCCCCCAACCCCGGGACCGAAGCTCGTTCCCGCCGTTCGGTTCGTTCGGGTATCGGTCGGTGGTCGACGGCGTTCGTTACTCGAAGAGACCCGCGACCCGGTTGCGGATCCGGCGTTTGACGCCGCCGCTCGCCTGCCGGAGGCTGATCCGCCACGGGGTTCGTTTGCCGATGACCTCGGTTCGGCCGGCCTTGACCCCATCGAGCACGCCGGAGACGGTTCGTTCGGCGGCGTCGACCCTCGTCTCGGCCTGGCCGACCATCTCCGCGATGTGGGCGTCGCTCCCCGCGGTCATCGGGAGGTCGTTCGCGCGGGCGAACCGCTCGGCGTGACGGTTCGAGCGTCCGGTCAGGAGTCGCGAGTTGTAGATCTCGATGGCGTCGGCGGTGGCGAGCTCGGCGCGCGTGATGTGGGGGGCGACCCCCGAGCGCGAGCGCTGGAAGGGATGGGGCACCACCGCGATGCCGCCCTGGTCGCGGATCGCGGCGAGGGTCTCGCCGAAGGAGAGCCCCGCCGGGACGCGCTCGCTGATCCCGAGTGCGAGGATGTGGCCCGCGGCGGAGGTGACTTCCGAGCCGGGGATCCCGACCAGCCCGTAGTCGGCGGCCCGCTCGGCGGCCGCGAGGCTGGCGTCGATCTCGTCGTGGTCGGTGATCGCGAGCGCGTCCAGCCCGACCGCTTCGGCCTGGGCCAACAGGAGGTCGACGGGGTCGCGACCGTCGAACGACAGCTCGGAGTGACAGTGTAACTCGACCGACAGCACGGGTAGCGGTTCGCGCGACGGAGCAAAAAGGACTCGGTGTTCGACCGCTCCGCTGGACGCACAGGGACGTTTTCGGCGGATCGGCTCTTGGCTTCGGTTGCCGGATGCTGCGGCGCGCGGCAGCGGTCGGCGCGAACGATGGTGAGCGCCGAGCGCGAATCGGCGTGCGAGGGATGACTGAGCGAGCGTCGCGAGCGAAGGAGTCGGCTGGGGAGGTGTGTGGCCGTCGCGGGGCGGTGGTAGTGGTTGTACTGTGAGCGAACGAAGTGAGCGAGCAGCCTTTTTAGTCCGCTGGAAGAGCGGAGCTCTTCCAAGCTCTGTCTCGCTTCGCTCGACAGAACAGGTTTTTGCGACCAGCGAGGGACCTTCGGTCCCTCGTGCTCTTGGAAAGCGAGGCTTTCCAACGGTCAGGAAATCGGAGATTTCCTTCGACGTGCGAACGGGCGCTTCGCGCCNCAGCGAGGGACCTTCGGTCCCTCGTGCTCTTGGAAAGCGAGGCTTTCCAACGGTCAGGAAATCGGAGATTTCCTTCGACGTGCGAACGGGCGCTTCGCGCCCGTGAGCAGAGAGTGGTTCGCCGAAGGCGAACCCGACGAGGAAAAAAGTGGGTGCGGGAGGTGTGTGGCCGTCGCGGGGCGGGTGCGGTAGCGGGGCGGTCTCTCGTTTGCGTCGGGATCCGGTAGCTGTCCCTGTCGCCGTTCGATACAAGATCACTCGGCGTTTCGACCGCGGCGCGCTTTTCTCCTCCGTCGACGTGGTCTCCTCGTCGTCGGAATTCAGTGCTCGCGCATCAGGAGGTCGCCCCACGGCTCGAAGCCGTGTCGCCGGTAGACCCCGTTCGCGGGTCCGTTGTCGGGGTCGACGTCGAGCGCGACCCGATCGAGCGGGAGGTCTTGGCCCTCGACGCACGCGAACGCCGCGTCGAGCAGGTCGTCGACCAGTCCAGTCCCCCGATGGGCCTCGTCGACGTAGAGTTCGTTCACCACGGCCGCGTCCCAGATCATCGAGAGCTCCCCCGGGAGGACGAAGACGTAGCCCGCGAGTTCGTTCCCCCGCTCCGCCGGGTCGGCCACCGCGATGCAGTCGGGGTCGTGTTCGATACACCACTCCACCCAGTCGAGGTAGCGCTCGCGATAGCCCTCGGTGAGCTTGCCGTCGTAGGTCTCGGCTTTCCCTCCACCGCCGAGCCCACCGAGTTCCCGCTCGAAGTCCTCCTTCAGCCCCCACAACGACCCCTCGTCCCGCGACGGGTCGTATCGTCTGACATCCATGCCGACCCGTGGTCGAGGGTGTAGTTACGCGTTCCGAGACCGACGAAACGATTATGCGAGCCTCGTTCGAGCGTCCGTCGTGTCTCGACTGACCGAGCTCGTCCGGTTCGTCCTCGCCCTGGTGGCGTTTCTCTGGCTGTCGGCTCCGTTCGCGGGGTTGCTCACCCCGCCGGATCCGTTCACTCAGATCATCGCGCTGGGCGTCGGTGCGGTCGGCGCGGTGCCGGCTGCGGTCGTGTTCGTCCGTCGGTCGCACTCGCTCGAACGGCTCTACGGCTACCTGCTCGCTGCAAACGTACTGGTGATCCCCGTTGCGTTCATTGGTGCGGGCGTGCTCTTTCTCCTCCGAACCGCACTCCCCGTCTCGGTTTCATCGTCCGGCCTCGTCCAGACGATCGAAGGTGCTCTCCTGGTGTCCGCCGCCTATCTCCTCGCCTTCCACCTCGTCTACCGTGGCGGCTACGCCCGACTGAAGACTCGATTCGCGTAGCTTCGTCCACCGACCCAGTCGGTTCGTCGAGGCCAGTAGGGTTTTATTCGGGCCGTAGGTGTGGTGGGTATGACCGACCGCGGCCCGCGCCGGGAGCTCGCGAGCAAGATCGCCGGCGACGTGGTGCTGAGCGACGACCCCGGCGCGACGATCCGGAAGTGGCGCACCGACTTCGACGTCCCCCAGACCGCGCTCGCGGAGGAACTCGACATCTCGGCCTCGGTGGTCTCCGATTACGAGAGCGGTCGGCGACAGAGCCCCGGTATCGGCGTCGTCAGGCGCATCGTGACCGGCCTGCTCGACATCGACGAGGCGCGCGGCGGTGAACACCTCCGTCAGTACGCCCGCCTCCTCTCGGCGGGGTTCGACCGCGAGGTCGTCCGCGACCTCCGGGAGTACCCGACCCCGGTGCGGCTCAACGGCTTCTACGACGCCATCGACGCGACGGAGGTCGTCGCGGGCTCGCACGACACCGTCGCGGGCCACACGGTCATCAACTCGATCGAGGCGATCGTCCGGCTCTCCACCGAGGAGTTCTATCGGCTCTACGGCCAGAGCACGAACCGGGCGCTCGTCTTCACCGGGGTCTCGAACGGCGAGGGGGCGCTGGTCGCCCTTCGGGTCGTCACCCCGACCCCGACCGCGGTGGTGCTCCACGGTATCGACACCGAGGACCTCTGGGAGCACGCCCCGGCGCTCGCACGCGCCGACGGCTTCTCGCTCGCGGTGGCCGACGGCGACCTCGAAACGATGCTCGACGCCCTCGGCGGGATGACCTGAGTCCACGACCCGACTCCGACCCTGGGCCCGGGCCCCGCATGGCGAATCGTTAAACCGGGTTCCCACGAACGCGGGGCATGGCCGCACACCAGCGCGAAGGCCGGTCCGTTTTCGATATCAGCCACACGGAAGCGCCCGACTCCGAGACGCTCGTCGTGGGCTTCGCGGAGTTCGGGCTCGCGGGGCTCACCGCCGCCGATTACCTCGTCGACCACCTCGAACTCGAGGAGATCGGCCACGTCACCACCGAGGGGCTGCCGGCCGTGACGCCGTTCGAGAACGGGGCTCCGCGCCACGCCTCGCGGCTGTTCTCGCGACCCGACCTCGACATCACGGTGTTCATGAACGAACTCTTCGTGCCGCCGTGGGCCACCGACGCCGTCGCGGAGTCCGTCCTCGACTGGACCGAGGCGAACGACGTCGACGAGGTCGCGGTGCTCTCGGGCGTCCCCTACCAGCACGGCCCCGAGGAACACCGGACGTTCTACGTCGCCACCGATGACTACCGCGACCATCGGTTGACCGACACCGAGATCCCGCCGATGCCGGGCGGTTTCTTCAACGGCCTCAACGCCAAGCTCGTCGCCCGCGGCATGGAGTCACCGCTCCGGACGGGCGTGTTCGTCACGCCGGTCCACGCTCAGGTCCCCGACATCGAGGCCGCGATCCGACTGCTGGAGGCGGTCGAGTCGGTCTACGACCTCACGGTCGACACCGACCCGCTCCGGGCGTACGCCGCGAACCTCCAGCAGTACTACGCCGGGCTCGCCGAGCAGCTCGCCCCCGAGACGGACGACTCGCCCGACTGGATGTTCGGCTGAACCGGCGCGAGATCGGTTCGGTCCGACGGTCGAGTCGCATTGTCGCCCATGCTAGCGGCGACAGAACTATCCTTTCGCTCCGCCGACCGGAAGTATGATCAGCCGCCGAACGCGCGCCCGATTCGAGTTCCTCGTCAGCCTCTGTTCGATCCCCGTGCTGGTAGCGTGGGGGAACCTCGTGACGGACGAGGAGGAATCGAGCTTTCCGGACCCACGCTGGGTGGGCGTCGGCTTCGTCTACCGGGTCGCGTACTCGCGGGCCTACGACACCGACCGTGGTGGCCTCCGGACGTCGCGAGTGCGGCGAGCCGGCGTCAAGTGGGCCGTGAACGCGTTCGCCCGCCGACTGCCGCAGGGCCGGTCGGCGGCGCGCTGGAGTTTCTCGCTGGGAGCGCGGCTGGGCCGCGTCGTCTACCGACTCCGCTACGGCGTTCTCGGTCCCGTTCCCGACGGCGAGGAGTGAGAGGTCGGTCGGACTTCTCGAACGACGCGTCGACTACTCGACGTACTCGTAGACCCGTTCGTCCATCGGGCCGCGCCCGCTCAGGACGAACTCCGATTCGGGCGTCGTGAACGCCTCGAAGTCGGTCTCCTTGTCGTGGTTGTGGACGTCGTGGACCTGCTCGTACTCCTCGTAGGAGATGTCGTAGCGCGCCGCGAGCTGGTCGTCGATGTCGAGGGCACCGATCTCCTCGGTCCAGCCCTCGCGGACGGTCTCGGTGTGGATCTCGGCCTGCGCGCCGCTGCCGTAGGAGCCCACGAGGAGTTTCTCGTTCGTCATGTCGATATCGTCTTCGAGGGCGCGTTTGAGCGCGCTCGCGCGGGCGACGTGCACGGAGCCGGTGTACCAGTTGCCGACGTGGCGCGCGATGTCGAGGGTCGGCTCGATGGCCCCCTCGTACCACCCGCGGTACGCCTCGGTCTCCTTCAGGTCGTCCATGTAGTCGCGAACCGCGTCCATGAACTGCTCCTCGTCGTCGAACTCCTCGATCCGGGGCTGTCGACCGATCTCGCTCGCGAGGTCGTCCTCGATCGAGGAGTCGCGGATCATGTGGCGGTAGCCGAGCATCGCGGCCTTGCGCACCATGCCCGGGAACGGCGTGTGGAACGGAATGTACCGAAACTGGTCGGGGTGCGTGGGTTCGGCGACCGACTCGTAGTCCTCCAGCGCCTCCCGCATCCGGGCGAGGTAGACCTGGACCGAGCGTTTGCCGTCCACGCTCGGGAACTGCTGGTTGGGCTTGAGGAAGTCGGTCTCGTCGGCGCTCCCGAAGCCCTGTTCGGGGCTGAGTTCGACGAGATTCGGGTCCTCGGTCACGAGCATCGCCACCGCGCCCGCGCCCTGGGTCGCCTCGCCGGCGTCGCCGCGGGCATAGAGCGCGGTGTCGGTCGCGATCACGAGCGCCGCGCGGCCACGGTGACGGCCCGCCCGGATCCAGTTGTAGGCGTCGTCGAGGCTCTGGGTACCCGAGATGCACGCGAACTTGCGCTCGCCCTTGTTCGCGTGGTGGAAGTCCCCCTCGTAGACCTGTTCGAGACAGCCCGCGATGTAGGTCGAGACGGGTTTCGAGTTGTCGAACGCGCTCTCGGTCGCGACGTCGATCCGGCCGATGTCGTCGGGTTCGAGCCCCTTTCGGTCCATCAGCCGATGGGCGGCGTTCGCCCCCATCGTCACGATGTCCTCGTCGACGTCGGGGAACGAACTCGCGTGCAGCCCGAGGCCTTTGGTGTACTTCTCCGGCGCTTCGTCCATCGCTGGTGCGAACGTCTCCACGAGGTCGAGCTTGAGCTTCCCGGCGTGGATCGCGACCGCATCGATGCCGACGCTGTTCATGGACCCCGGTGGGACGAGCGGTCATATGCCTCTGTCGATTCGAATATCGTCGATCGTCGAAGTAGCGGGTCGGGTCAGTCGGAGGTCGAGCCCTCGCCCGAGGTGGTGGTCGTCGGTTTGCCGATGTAGTTCCCGAACAGCCACTCGTTCCAGTCGAGGTTGCTCCGGTTGTAGGCGCGGCTCTCGTGGGTGTGGCTGTAGTTCAACAGCGCGACCAGCACCACGCCGCCGACGGTGTTGCCGAGCGTCGCCGGCACGAGGAACTGGGTGAAGAAGGCGAGCAGCGACTCGCCGCCGGAGAAGACCACGTAGAGCGTCTCCCCCGCGCCGACGATGCAGTGAGCGAGTTCGGCGGCCCCCACGGCGTACGTGAGCGCGAAGATGACCAGCACCCGGGCGGCGGTGTCGCGCGCGGCGTGGATCAGCCAGACCATCCCGGCGATGAGCACGCCGGCGAAGACCCCCTTCCAGAAGATCGCCCCCCACGAGAGTTCGAAGAAGTGGTGGCCGATCTGGCTGGCCATTGCGGCGGCTTGCGGTTCGAGGACGTGGGTGTTGGCGAGGACGTACGCGCTCGCCGCCACCCCGAGGATGTTCGCCGTAAAGACGACGACCCACACGCGGAGCATGGCGGGGATCGACGCGACCCGGGTCATCACCAACGTCACCGGCGTCAGCGTGTTCTCGGTGAACAGTTGATAGCTCCCGAGCACCACGAACATGAATCCGACCGGGTAGAGCAGGTAACCCGCGGCCGAGGAAGCGCCGTTCTCGCCGGGTATCAGCCCCGAGAGCGCGGCGACGCCGATGAACGAGAGGCTCATCGCGAACCCCGCCGCGAGCCCGCTCAAAAAGAGCAACCGAAAGCTCCGGTTGAACTCCTCGTCGGCGGTCGCGAGAATGCGTTGGAAGATCTCGTCGGCGGAGAACCGGTCGCGAACCGCCGACCCCGCGGCCGGTGCCCCCTGCTCCGACCTGTCGATCGTGCTCCGGAGCGCGTCTTCAGTGGTGTCTTCGCCTCCGTTCCGGTCTTCCTCGTCGTCGAGTGCCGGTTCGGAATCGTCGGTCGTGTTCGGCGGGCGCTCGCGGTCGTTCATTCGCCGTCTTCCCCGCCGGTCCGTGTCCAGAACATCGTGTGCGGATCTCGTGATCAGCGCATCTAAGCGTTGGGTTTCCGGGCGATCCGGGTCTGACCGGACGCGGCAAATGCAGGCACTACAATCAAGGATATTCGCTTTCTCCTCGGCTCGTCTCTCAGCGACCCCGGATACCGGGCGTTCGAGAACTCCACTCCGGGTGAAGCGGTGTTACAACGGCGACGACCACGCTCGGAGCGTGGAGAGTCACCTCACAGGTCGCCACTGAACTCGCGGTCCGTCAGGCGAGCCCCCGCGTCGGCGTCGCCACGAACGACCGACGGCGAGTTCACCGTCGCTCGATACGCGTCGTAGGTGGCGTAGGAGTCACCGTCGATCTCGTGGGTATCCGTCCCTCGCTCGCCGCCGAACACCGCCCAATCGGATTCGTCCTGGCCGGATTTCTCGGTGTTGAACCAGTTCACCATCCGGATATCGCGGTCGTCGGCGAACGAGAACAACCGCCTCACCCACCGTGCCTTCGCCGAGGGCGTGAAGTCGTCACCCTTGAACGACGACGAGGCGACCTCGGGGAGCGCGACCGGTTTCCCGGTCAACTCCCGCATCCGTTCGAGCATGGGGCCGAATATCTCCTCGGGCGTCCGCCACTCCGAGTACGACTGCGAATCCCCGAAGTTGAAGCCATCGAGGCCGACCCAGTCGACGTAGTCGTCGCCCGGATAGTAGGCTTCGGCCCGCACACCCCCGATCTCGTCGGCGTTCGGCGACCACATCCACTGTATCGTCGTCTCGTCCAGCCCGCTCTCCGTGAAGACCGCGTGGATCTGCCGCCACATCTCGACGTAATCGTTCGTCGTCGACGACGAGTCGGCGCTCCAGGGGAACCAGTTGCCGTTCATCTCGTGGCCGGGCCGGAAGTAGAACCGCCGCTGGGTGCCGTCGTCGGTGGTCCAGTCGTTGAGTCGTGCTGCCCACGTCTCGAGGAGCGCGTCGTGGTCCCCGTCGGCGATCTCGCGTGCGATGTCGTCGGCGGTGTCGGTGGTGCTGCCGGTCGACGGAAGCCACGTGATGACGGGGACGGAGCCGGCCTCCCAGATGGGCGTCATTCGATTGGGAACGAATCGGCTCACGACGTCCTCCGACCGCAGTCCTTCGACGAACTCCATCGTGAGTGCGGGTGGATGGCCGAGCCAGCTCTCGAAGAGTTCGAGGTCGTCGGTGTACGACCCCGACCCACCGATGTAGGCCCCCGTGAGGAGCGGGTCCGAGGGAGACGAGGCCACGTCCGCTGTCGATGTCGCCGTCGGTGTCGACGTGGCCTCCGAGGTGGTCGTCGACCCGGCCGTCGAAGTGGAGACGGATGTCGTAGAGGAAGCGCGAATCCCGGTCCCGGTGGGACACGCCGCAGATCCGGAGCGCGTCCCCGTCGGAGACGATGTTTCGGCCGTCGACGGAGAACACGGACCGCTCGTTCGACGGGCCCCGTTTCGGACCGTCGCGTCGGTTCCGGAGGACCGGCTCGACGGCGTACCGGCTCGCTGTGGGACGGTCGTCGGTCCGACGGCGTCGGTAGTGATGACGGATTGCTGGCGCGGGTCGGTCGTGACCTCGGTCACGACACCCGTCTCCGGCCGAGTCTCGGTCGGTGGGGTCCCACCGTCGTCCGACGAACAGCCAGCACTCATCACGAGCGTCCCCGCCCCCATACATTTCAGCAGTCCTCGACGCGAAAACGCCGCTCCTCGGCTATTCGGCCCGAGTGTAGTCATCGTATAAAAGTCAGCCAGCAGGTTCCATTAAGTGTTCGGCTTGTTCGATCGAACGTATCCATCGCCGACCGAAGCGGCTGTACGAACCGACCGGCAGCCCCTGAAAACACGAAGTCATCACCGATCCGAGAGCGATAACTGCCGTGCGGTGTAGTCCTACCGATCTCGGTGGTGG
Organism: Halococcus hamelinensis 100A6; assembly: GCF_000336675.1. Taxonomy (NCBI): domain Archaea; kingdom Methanobacteriati; phylum Methanobacteriota; class Halobacteria; order Halobacteriales; family Halococcaceae; genus Halococcus; species Halococcus hamelinensis. Next base: position 35,752 of record NZ_AOMB01000025.1, read on the forward strand.
ATACTGACACGGCTAGCCGGTTTCGGCCGGAAGTCGAAACGTGAGCAACGTGACGACGGCCATGAGGAGTGCCAACGAGAGATAGCCCTCGTCGAAGAAGCCGCGTTCGGCTACAGCGCCGAAGAGCACCGGCCCCATCGACGCCAGCAAGGACGCGCTCGATCTGACGGCCCCCAACCCGGTGCCCTCTATCTCCGGTGGGATCGTCTCGGAGAGGTACGACTGGGTGATCGCACCCGACCCCAACATCGAACTGATGAGAACCGTGTCCGCGGCGAGCAACCAGAACCCATCGAGGAAGGGGAGGAGGGCGAAACCGGCGATCGCCCCGCCGAGTATGGCCGGGAGCGAACGCCGGATCCCGATCACGTCGTACGCGACCCCGGCGAGCGGTTTCGCGACGATACCGAACGCGAAGAACAGGCTGAACAGCGCGCTCGCCGTCGTCGAGGAGAACCCCTTCTCGTCGATCAGATACGTCGGGTAGAACGCCGAGAACGTCTGCAAAACCCCGATGTACAGGGTCAGGATGACGACCATTATCACCAACGTCGGGTGATAGAGTTCTCGGAGAACGTCCGTCGCCCGCTGGAGGGTCAACTCCGTGTCCGCCGTGTCGGACGGAGCGGTCGACGGGAGCGACCGCCAGACGGCGACCGCAACCACCACGAGGAGGGGGACGACGAAGACGAGGCCGGCCTGCCACGCGAGACCGATGAGAACGCCAGCGACCAACGGGAGGACCGTCTGACCGGTATCACCTGCTGCCATCGTTATCCCCAGCACACGACCGATCCGGTCGGGATAGAGGTCCGAGAGAACGGTGATCCGGGCAACGGGGTAGAGGGAGAGTCCGGCACCGATCAGCCCGGTTGCCGCGAACAGACTCCACGTCGTCGGGGCGAGAACGACCAACGACACAGCACCGGCGACGGTCACCAGTCCCGCCGTCAGTATCGTCCGCTCACCGTACCGATCGGCCAGCACGCCGCCCGGAACCTGCCCGATCGCGTAGGTGATCCAGATGAGGGTGACCAACAAGCCGGCAGTGGTGAGCGTGAGGTCGAAGCTCTCGCTCAACGAGGGCAACAACACCGGATAGATCATCCGCGTCCCGTTCAGGAGGCCCCATCCGAGCGCTATCGCGATTAGTTGCTTCCCTTTTCCGCCGGCCCACAGTCTTCCTATTTCCTGTCGGAGAGAGATCAGCGTGTTTGACGACCCCAGTTGCTCGCTTCTACCCTAGTCGGGTCAATAACGCTTGCAGTGCCAGCACGAAAATCCGGTTACTGAGACAGAATGATGGGATTTCGAAGGGTGGTAGCACCGTGGTTGGTCGCGGATATGGCCGAGCGTGCGGGACCAGTCGTCACGTGACTGCTGACGAGCGGTGCTCAGGACCCTCTCGAATTCCGGCTGCCGACCGACTCGATAGCTGGACGGCGCGAGAGCGGTACGACACTCGGATACCCGCTTGTCGTCGAGACCTTTTATGCGACGAGCGCCAAGCGAGGCTATGGGTGAGCGTGCGTGTTACCTGGCCATCTGTCCCCGCTGTGACCTCCGGGTGTCCATCGCGGAGACGGAGTGCCCCGACTGTGGGGCCGAGATCGACGAGGGGAATCCCTGAGGATCGTGTACTCGTATCTATGACGGAACGGGTACTCGTCCCGCTCACGGACTCGAATCACGCATGGCCGGGGCTCGAGTACGCACTCGAACTGTATCCGGAGGCGGACGTCACGGTGATAAACGTCGTCGACCCGGCGGGAGCGGGCTATGGAGAACGTTCGTCCGGCGACGAAAACGAACGAGGGACTCCGGAGGATCAAGCAGCGGAGTTGTTCACGGCGGCGACCGACCTGGCGAACGAATCCGGGAGGGAACTCACCACGACCCTCATAGAGGGTCGCCCCGCAGCGGCGATCGTCGACCACTCGGAGGACCACTCCTTCGATGCGATCGTAATGGGAAGTCGCGGGCGGTCCGGCGTTTCCCGCGTCCTCCTCGGAAGCGTCGCCGGAACCGTCGTAGAGAACGCTTCGGTGCCGGTCACCGTCGTACCGTGAGTCCCCGTTGGCCGGAGCGATGAACGACCGGATAGCGACGAGCCTTCACACGGGACTCCTGATCGCGATTCTGGGGATGCTCACGTGGGCGAGCGGGTTGCCGACGTTGTTCCCGAGTTTGGGCCCGTCGGCGTTCGTTCTCGCGATGTTCCCCGAGAGCGAAGCGAGCAACCCGAAGCGGGTGATAGGAAGCCACGTCCTCGGGGTGGTCGCTGGCTTTCTCGCGTACCATCTGTTTGCCCCGGGAATCGTCGTGACGGGCCCCATTCCCCCGTTTTCGCTCGTTGGACTTCGATTGGCCGTGAGCAGCGTCGTCGCGATCGTCTTGACCGTGACCGGTATGCTCCACTTCGGGATCCGTCATCCGCCAGCCTGTGCGACGACGCTCATCGTCGCACTCGGGTTGCTCCCGACCGTTTCCGACGGGGTGGTCATCGTCGTTGCCGTCGTCGTCATCGTCGCCGTTCAGTTGCTCCTGCTTCGTATCGACGAGTTCCTCGGAGACGTCACGAACACGAGCCTCTCGTAGGCCGGAACGAACTGTCAGGAGTCGCCGGTCGTCTCGGCCTCGAAGTCCACGTCCTGTTGTTCGCCGGCGAGTTCGATATGGCCGTAGTTGAGCAACCCGACGAAGACGGCTCCCCCGATGATATTCCCGACCGTCGTCCAGAGGAGGAAGTGCACGAAGTCCCCGATGGTCACTCCCTGGCCCAGGAAGATCGCGGAGACCACCTCGGTCGTTCCGAGGATGGCGTGATGGAACGGGCCGAAGCCGATCGCCCCGGTGACGAGTAGTGTGAACACGATCCGTCCGACCGTATCACGGCTCGCCGCGACGAGCCAGGTGGTCATCCCCATGAGCCAACCGGCCACGACGCCGCTCAGGAGGATCGTCCACCACGGCAGTGGCACTAACGCATCCGCGAGCGTTCCGAACGCCGATGGCGACACGATCCCCATCGACGGTCCGAGAGTGGCGATGAGACCGGCAAATATCACGCATCCAAGCAGGTTCGAAACGTACGTTGCACCCCAGAGCCCGCCGAGGTCGCCGAGCGATGCCCGGCGGTCGAGAACCGGGAGCACAGCCATCGTGGAGTGGGCGGTGAACAACTCCGTTTGCCCGAGAACCACGAACAGGAACGCTATCGAGGAGAGGCTTCCCAGCGCGATCTGCTGGACCAACTGGGATTCGAACCCACCGGAAAACGTCAGTGCCATCCCCATGAACAGCGCACCGAAACTCAGATTCAACCCCGCCGCGAGCCCGGACAGGAAGACTCCCGTCACTGGGCGAGCGATCTCCTGGAGCGCTTCTTCCATCTCCCGTTCGAGGATGTTCTGATACGAGAGGGACCCACCGGAGGGCTCGTCGCTTCCCGTCTCAGTACTCATTCAACGACACCAACACGGTTTGGCGACGATACCGGTCCCGACGGTAAGTCGGTTGGGCTTGCTGGGGACCACCTCCGGGCAATTCCCCGGTCGAATCCGGCCGTGAGCCAGAACACGAGGTAGGATGTCACGAGAACGAGTGTCCGGTGGCATCGCTGCAGCAAGGCGACCGAACCCCGTTCGAGAACGGTGTGCTCCGTCGCCCTCACTAGCATGTGACGTCCCAAATACGAACGTATTGAGCACGGTCAGGGAGCCGAGCGAGTTGGGAACCGAGTGAATTCGTCGTTAGCGTGCCGAATCCGGGTCCTCGTTTTCGAGGTGTGGCGAGAAGCCCACTCCGTGTTCGCGTAGCTGTAAACGAACCAGAACCACTATAACGTTTTAGGCGAGCCTAATAATCATGGGCCACGAGTCCGCTCGGCGAACGGAACCGGCACGACGCGATTACCTCCGATATAGTGGCGCGATACTCGGCGGTGGCGTGCTCGCGGGTTGTACTGGCGGTGGGACCGATGGGAACGCTTCGAATGCCAGTAGCGGCGGGGCGAACGGGTCGGACGCCACTGCGAACAACTCCGGGACGAGCGGTTCGAACGCATCCGACGATTCGGGTGCGCAAGCAGGTGATGGACGAAATTCGTACAGCGTCGAGATGGCCCCGATGGGAACGGTCGAATTCCAAAGCCCGCCGGAGAGCGTGTTTACGGTCCTCCTTCACCACGCGGACATGGCGCTCGCACTCGGCTACGGCGACTCGCTCACCGGGATGTACAACCCGGAGGGGTTCGAGGAGAGCTACAACACGCTTCTCGAACGGCTCGATGGGGTCTCGGTCGACTGGTCGGACCTCGTCGATACGTACAATCCCGACAAGGAACTCCTCTACGAACTCGATAGCGACATCCACCTCGAAGACCCCGCGAACATGGTCCTGATGGACGCGTGGGAGACCGAAGACGTCGAGGAGATCCGGACGAACGTCTCACCGTGGTTCGGTAACTCGCTCAGCCGTAATCACAGCGAGCCACCGAAGGGATGGGCCGACCGGTATCGGTACTACACCCTCTGGGAGATCTTCGGTAAGGTCGCGGAGGTCTTCCAGGAAGGGACACGGTACGAGGCTCTCTCCGAGATCCACACGAACCTCCTCTCGACTATCGAATCCGGTCTTCCACAGTCCGACGACCGGCCGCGTACGGCACGAGTGCTCCTGCGAAAGGGGATCTGGGTCTATCAGATGAACGGGCCGGGCACCGTTCGAGCGCATACTCGCGTGTTCGACGTCGAGGATGCGCTTGCCGACGTGCCGAACGCGAGCCAGATCGACATCGAGGGGCTTGCCGAAGCCGACCCGGAGGTCGTCCTCGTCGACGGTGGGTTGGGCCCGGAGTGGACGTCGACCAAACAGCAGCTCACGGACGAACCGGCCGCCCAGAGCATCACGGCTGTGGAAAACGACCAGGTCTATCCGATCGGTGTCCGATACGGCGGCCCGGTGATGAACGTCTTCCAACTCGAAACGATCGCCAAACAGCTGTTCCCGGAGCAGTTCGGCGAGTGGCCAGCCTACGACGGTGGCCCGTATCCGGAGTTTCCGGAGGACGAACAGCTCTTCGACCGCCAGCGCATGGTGGACGTCATCAACGGGGACCTCTAGCGACGGGTTTCCGATCGCCCCGGAAAACACACCCTTATCCGAATGGCGTCGTTCCACTGCCCACGAACCGATGAGACGTGCCTTAGTGCTGAACGCCGAACGTCGGCAGGCGTTGGCGGCGATACGTAGTCTCGGCCGGCAGGGGATCGCCGTCACGGCGATGGCCGAACAGCGGTTCACCGCCGGCGGTCTCTCGAAGTACACCGAGCGTTCGATACGCTACCCGAACCCCCGCGACCACGAAGCGGCCTTCCTCGACGTCCTCCTCGACGAGCTCCAGCGGCGGGAGTACGACCTACTCCTTGCGGGGAACAATCAGACGGTAGTGCCCGTCGTAGAGTCCCGTGACCGACTGGAACCGTACGTAACCGTTCCCCACCCCGAGTACGCGACGTTGATGCGTGGACTGGACAAGGGACGGACGATGATGGCCGCGCGCGAGGCGGGTATCCCCCACCCGACGACGCTGACCCCGGACGAACTGGACCTGGACGCGGTCGAGTCGGCGCTCGACTATCCGGTCGTGGTCAAGCCACGGACGGCCGCCGGCCGGCAAGGGGTGTCGGTCTGTGACTCCGCCGCTGAACTCGAACGCGTCTACGAACGGACCCGCCGCCAGCACGGGCCGCTACTCGTACAGGAGTTCATCCCGAACGGCGGCGAATGCGGTGTGTACGTACTCTATGACGGTGATTCGGAGCGCAGGGCACACGTCGTCCAACGACGTCTACGGACCGTTCCCCCGGAGGGTGGACTGAGCACCTATCGCGAAACGTTCGAGAGCCCCGAACTGGTCTCGCTCGCGGACGACTTCCTCTCGGCGCTCGACTGGACGGGTGTGGCACACGTCGAGTTCCGCATCGACCCGCGGAACGGCGAGCCGAAACTCATCGAGATCAACCCCCACTTCTGGCACAGCCTTCCCCACGCCATCGCCTCCGGCGTCGACTTCCCGTACTTGCTGTACCAGCTAGCGGTCGAGGGGGAGTGCGAGACGGTCGAGGGGTACCAGGTGGGCGTACGGAGCCAGTGGCTCATCGGGGAACTCGCACACGTACTGGCGAGCGAGAACGCGCTCGAAGCCGGACGCGGGGTCGTCCGGGCGGCAGCCACGAACCGAAACTACGATATCGCGTCGGCGAGCGACCCGCTGGCGATGGGCGGGAGTCTGCTGGGCGAGGGCTACAACTTCGTGAAGCGCCGCCTCCCGAAACCCTTGTGAGACCACGGGACCAGCTACGTCCGTGACTCCCGTTCGCGCGGCGTCGACCACCCACCTATGACGCTCCCGATTCCGACGAACCTCTCCCAGCTGACGACGTACCTCCGACAGGGCAAACGTCGGCTAACGATCGAGGTCTGGCGGCTGTGGCTACAGCGAAAGAACGATGCTCGGCCCACGAACCCACCCACGCTCGCCTCGTTGCCGCCCGAGCCGACGGTCCTCTTTCTCTGTTTCGGGAACATCTGCCGGAGTCCGATGGCCGAGCGGTTTCTCAGGAACCGATTGACGGAGATCGGCCGCGAGGGGGGTACGGTGCGTTCGGCGGGGTTCGTCGAACAGGACGGCCGGTCCAGCCCGGACCCGGCGGTCACCGTCGCGCGCGAATACGACGTGAACCTCGCCGAACACGGCGCGAAACGCGTGACGCGGGAGATGGTCGAAGACAGCGACGTCGTCTTCGTCATGGACATGTGGAACTACTACGACATGAAAGACGCGTTCGCGGACGCGATGGACCGCGTCTACTTCCTCAAGCCCGCCGACGAGAACGGCGGTGGGTTCGAGATCCGCGACCCACACCACAGCGGCGTCAAGCGGTTCGAAACCGTCTACGGAACCATCGCCGACGCGATCGATCGACTGGTCGAATCGCGGTGAGACGCGCCCGTCGTTCACACTGTGGTCGTTTGCTCCGCTTCCCGATGGCGATTCAGACCGAGCGAGAGGGTCGTACTCACTCCGTTCGCGCACTGTAGTCCCCGTTCGAATCAGGTCAGTACCGGCCGATGGCAGACGGAGGACATGGCATCCGGAGCGACCACGGAGAACGGTCCCGACGGAGCGAGCGGTGACCTACCCCTGAGCACGTCACTCGGTGAACGTCCCGGCTTCGAAGGTGAGCGGTTCGAGTGGGCCGACGGAGAGCCGTTCCCGCTCGGCCAGCTCGTCCGCGACCGGTTCCGAGACGACGAGCGTGTCCGGCTCCATGGTGTTCTCGATCCGAGCCACCCGGAGGTCGCCCGGGTCGGCAACCCCCGTGGTCGAACAGGCGAGGGTCAGGGCCGTCAGGTCGTCCGGAACCACGAACGGAAGTCGTGCCCGGGTGGGTTCGCCGCTGGTCACGATGTTGGTGTACAGGTCCTCGAGGTCGAGCGCCTCGACGGCGTCCCGGTGGGCGAAGTCGGCGAGCCCGATCCCGAGCCCGTTGCCGTGTGAGGCCGGCGTGATCGTGCGAACGTAGATCCGGGTGATACTCGGGGTTTCGGGTTCGCTCTCGCCGTGAAAGCGCACCCGACCGACCACGTTGGTGTCCATCCCGGTCCCCGAGACGTCCTTCCCGATCTCGTCGAGGACCAACAGGTCGAGGTCGTCGACCGGAAGCATCGGGAGTTCCTCGCGAGCGCGCTCGAGCAGTTCGGGCTCGCGGTTGGGGATCCGGTCCGGAGGCACGCCCTCGACGACCGTCGCCCGGTCGGCGGCGTTCTCGACCAGCGCGACCCCGCCGACGACGCACTCGTCGACGATCGCCCGGGCGCGCTCCTCGATGACGTCGCTGAAGTCCGCGGCGAGACCCGCGTTGTGGAGCGACTCCGCGCCGCGTCGCTTCCCGAGCCCGATTACCGCCATCTTACAGAGCCCGCTCTCGACGGGCCCGTGGAAGTCGGTGTGGGGTTTGACGCGGTTCGCGAGCACGACCCCGTCGGCAGCCAGCGCGTCGTCGGCGACGTAGACCGGACGGCCAAGGGAGTCCTCGCCGATTTCGGAGACCTCCATCGACGACCGGATCGGACAGCCGAGGCGGTCCTCGGTGACCCCGAGCGTTTCGAGCGTCTCGCGCTGGCCGTCGGCGGTCGCGCCGCCGTGTGACCCCATCGCCGGCATCACGAACGGCTCGAACTCCCGGCGACCGAGCCCGTCGACGATCCCCGAGAGCAGGGCGGGCATGTCGTGGACCCCACGACTCCCCGCCGTGACCGCGATCTCCGCACCCGGTGCCAGCGAATCGAGGGCGAGGTCTCCCACCGCCTCCCGGCCCGCGGCTTCGACGTCGTCGATCGAATCGAGGTCGCGTTCGCGCCGAACGCGGGCGAAGCGGGGGAGGTCATCGCGCGTCACGTCGTTGGCCGCCCGCAGCGTTTCGGCGTCGGGAAAGTCGAGGTTCACGCGGGTTCACCTCGACGTTCGGCACGACCTCGTCCACTCGCCATCTCGGCGGCCACCCCCACCGCATCGACCAGGCTCGCCTCGCTCGCGACCCCGTCGCCCGCGATATCGAACGCGGTGCCGTGGTCGACGCTGGTGCGCACGATGGGGAGGCCGATGGTGACGTTGACCCCGCTCACCGCGCCATCCCCCTGAAAGCCGAGCATCTTGATCGGGATGTGCCCCTGGTCGTGATACATCGAGACGACACAGTCGGCGGCACCACGGGCGGCCCGAACGTAGACCGTATCCGGCGACTCCGGGCCGAACACGTCGATTCCTTCCTCGCGGGCGCGGGAGACGGCGGGTTCGATCTCGAGTTCTTCAGTCTCGCCGAGCAATCCGCCGTCGCTGGCGTGGGGGTTGAGCCCCGCCACCGCGACGGTGGGGTCGTCGACCCCGAGGTCCGAGAGCGCCGCGTCGGTCACCCGGATCGTCTCCAGCACCGCGGTCTCGGTGACGAGGTCGCAGGCCTCGGAGAGCGGGACGTGAGTGCTGACGTGGCTCACCCGGAGGTCCGCTTCGATCAGCATCATCGAGTAGTTCTCGGTGTCGGTGGCGTCGGCGAGCAACCCGGTGTGGCCGGCGTGCTCGCTCCCCGCGAGCGCGGTCGCCTGTTTGTTGATCGGTGCCGTCGTCATCGCGTCGATCGAGTCATCCAGCGCGAGTTCGATCGCGCGTTCGACGTACGCGAGGCTGGCTCGCCCGTAGGACTCCCGGACCACGCCCCGATCGAGATCCGCGACGTTGTCGAGGTCGATGACGGGGATCCGGTCGGCGGTGAAGGCGGCATCCCCCGGCGTGTCGACGCGTTCGATGCCGAGGTCCGACTCACAGACGCGACACGCCGCTTCGAGCACGCTCGCGTCGCCGATCACGAGGGGGTCCGCCACCTCCCGCAGCGCGCGATAGCCCGTGACGAGTATCTCCGGGCCGATTCCGGCCGGGTCACCCATCGTGACCCCGACCGTGGGTCGGTCAGTCATCGTCGCCACGGAGGGATTCCAGACAGTTAATCACTGTCGACGGGGAGCCGAACCCACCGGCCTTCGTGACGACCGGCAGCCCGTCGGCGGGGCCGCCCGCGATCCGGCTCCGCGGGATCCCGGTCTCGACTGCCTCACCCGAGAGCACGAGTGCCGCCGCATCGAGCGCGTCGAGCACTGCCATCGCCACGTCGCCGCCGGTGACGAACAGCCCGCTCGCGCACTCGATGGCTCGGCGGGCGCTCCCGGCGAGCGCACACGTAACCCTATCACGGACCTCGGACTCGGTGAGGTCGGCCTCATGGCCGAGCGCGAGCGTTTGCTCGACCGCCGAGCGATCGCGGGCGGCGGTGACGACCGTCGACTCGCCGTTCGCGAGTCGCTCCACAGCGCGCTCGCCAATCCGAAAACCTGCTTGGTCGGGGTCGGCGAGCAGCGTTTCGGGGTCGAACGAAAGCACTTGGTCGTCGGGCAGCGCGGCCAACTGCCGGAGGGTCGTCTCGCTGACGCTGCCGACGATCCCGAGTGCGCCGCCGGTTGGTGGTTCGGTCGCTGGTGATTCGTGGACTAACTCGCCCGGGCCATCCGGCACCACGACCGCCTCCGCGAGCCCCGCGCTCCCGACGTAGACGACGCGCTCGTCGAGCGACGCGCCCGCGCGAGCGATGGTCGCGAGATGGCGCTGATGGGTCACGTCACAGACCACGAACGCCCGGTCGGGTTCGACCGCCGCAAACGCCTCGGCGACCGCTTCCGTGCCGCTCGCGACCGTCCCGATGTCGAGGTGGACCACCGGATACGCCGAACCCGAAAACAGCGTGGGAAGGTGTGTCGTCGTCGGGCCGTTGGCGTCGTCCGCGTACTCGGTGTCGGTGAGGAGTCGGCCGTCGACGAGGTGCTGGCCACCGGCAGTGACGCGTCCGAGTTCGGGCGCTGCAGGCGCGACGATCCCGAACCGTGCGTCCGTCGCGTCCATGATGGCGTCCGCCTCGGCGACGACGTTTCCGCGGAGCGTCGAATCGACCTTGTCGTAGACCACTCCATCGAAGCCGTCGACCGCCTCCGTGACTCGTTCGGCGGCGGTCCGCGGGTCGGCGTACCGCGAGTCGGTGTTGACCACGCGGACGGTCGAGTCGGCGGCGGACTCGGGTCGGACCGCCACGCGGGTCGCCGCACCGCGGACCGCGAAGCTGTGACCGGTGTCGGTCGCCCCGGTGAGGTCGTCGGCGACGACCGTGACGCGTGGCATAGCCCCGTTTCGTAATGGAAGCTAAAGTATTCGGAGGGAGCAAACATTCATGACACGAGCCGGGGTTCGCGTAGTATGGACGTCCTCATCACGGGTGCGGGCGGTGTCGTCGGCGGTGCGATCCTCGAGCACCTGGGCGAGGATCCGGCGTACTCGTTCACGTGTCTCGACACGGACCCGCTGCCCGACCGTGAGACGGTCGTCGCCGACGTGACCGACTACGAAGCGATCCGACCCGCCTTCGAGGGCCACGACGCGGTGGTTCACCTCGCCCTGGTCCCGGGAACCGGTGGAGCCAGCGATCGCGGGCTTGGGTGGTCTGACCCCCTTGCAGCGAATCTCCGTGGGATCAACAACGTCTACGAGGCAGCCGTCGAGGCCGACCTCGATAGTATCGTCTTCGCCTCGTCGAATCACGCGGTCGGGATGGTCGAGGTACGGAACGCACCCGAGATCTACACCTCGGACGCCGGCGTGACGGCCGACGAAACCGAGCCACATCGACCGGACTCCGCGTACGGACTCACGAAGTCGTACGGGGAGGACCTGGGTCGCCTCGCCGCGGAGGCACACGACGTTCGCTTCTATGGGCTCCGCATCGGTGCGTGTCGCGGGCCCGAGTACGACCACCCGTACGGCGATGCCGAACGCGGCGTCGACGATGGAACCGTCGAACGGGGGAGCGACGAGTACGACGAGCAGGTCGCCCGGATGAAGGGCCTCTGGCACTCCCGGCGTGACCTCGCGCATCTCGTCGAGTGCTGCCTCCGGGACGACACGGTCGAGTGGGACCACTTCTACGGCGTGAGCGCGAACGACCGCCGGTGGCTCGACGACCTCGACCACGCCCGTGAGACGGTCGGCTACGAACCGCAGGACGACGGCGAGGAGTGGAGTTCCCCGCCCGAATAGCGCCGGCCTCTCGAAAGCTCAGAAGTAACCCAGGCTCTGACCCGATCGAGGTCATCCGTCGGGGTCGGTCACGCCACGCTCGCTTCCGGTTTCGAACCTCGTGGGTGCGGCCGTTGAAGTTCTCCTTATTCTGGAGGATGGATCTCGCGCCTGCCCTTCACGAAAGAGGATTATGTTGCCGCTTTCAGCCACCTGATATCGATGTCCGCCGACAGAGTATGCGCATGAGTGACGCACGAGGACCGAACGAGACGTCGACGGACGGTGCACAGCCGGGCGGTTCGGAGGGACCGGGCTATACGACCCCACAGGCCGCTATCGAGGAATCCACACCCGAAAAGGTCGCCTATGTGATGGGCCTCTACGTCGGCACGGACGTCGACGCGCCGGATTTCCTCGGCGTGGTGGACGTCGACCCGGATTCGGACACCTACACCGAGGTCATCGACCGCGTCGAGATGCCGAACCGCGGCGACGAACTCCACCACTTCGGCTGGAACGCCTGTTCGTCGTCCTGTCACACGGAGGGCCTCGAACGCCGCCATCTCGTCATCCCCGGCCAGCGCTCCTCGCGGATCCACATCGTGGACACGAACGACCGACGAAACCCCGAACTCACGAAGGTCATCGAACCCGAGGAGGTGTTCGAACACGACCTCTCAGCCCCACACACCGTCCACTGTATCCCGGATGGAAACATCCTCATCTCGATGCTCGGCGACCGGGACGGCGACCTCCCCGGCGGGTTCCTCGCGCTCGACGAGGACTTCGAGGTCGAGGGGCGGTGGGAGCCGCCCGGCGAGATCGAGATGAACTACGACTACTGGTACCAGCCACGACACGACGTGATGGTCTCCAGTGAATGGGCCGCGCCCAAGACCTACTATCCGGGATTCGACCTCGACGACGTCGAGGCGGGCAACTACGGCCAGCGGATCCACGTCTGGGACTGGGAGGACAGAACCGTCGAACAGACGCTCGACCTCGGTGAGGAGGGACTGATACCCCTCGAAGTCCGCTTCCTCCACAGCCCCGAGGCCACCCACGGGTACGTCGGGGCGGCGCTCTCCTCGAACGTGTTCCACTTCTACGACGCCGGGGACGAGTGGCGCGCGGAGAGCGTCATCGACGTCGACGCACGGGAGCACGAGGGCTGGGAGATGCCGGTTCCGGGTCTCGTGACCGACCTCCTCGTCTCGATGGACGACCGGTACCTGTTCTTCTCGAACTGGCTCCACGGCGACGTCCGAATGTACGACATCTCGGACCCATCGAACCCACGACTCGCGGACCGCATCTGGGCGGGCGGGCACTTCGGTGACCCAGCGCCAGTTCAGAACCGTGAACTCGCCGGTGGTCCACAGATGCTCCAACTCAGCCTCGATGGGGAGCGCCTCTACTGGACCACTTCGTTGTTCTCGAGCTGGGATAACCAGTTCTACCCCGAGGAGGCCGAGCGCGGCTCGGTGATGCTGAAGGCCGACGTGAACCCGCGCCGGGGAACCATGCAGCTCGACGAGGAGTTCCTCGTGGACTTCGGGGAGCTTCCCACCGGCCCGGCCCGTGCTCACGAGATCCGCTGGCCGGACGGCGACTGTACGAGCGATGTCTGGCAGTAGCGTCCACGAGACCGTCCTGTCGTGGTCGGCGGGTCACGAAAGGGTGATCGGGGCCCGTGCGGACGAGTCCGTCCTGAGCGCGGCCGAACGCGCGGACCTGGCGCTTCCCTTCGGCTGTCGAACCGGCGCGTGTGCCACCTGCACCGGACGGGTCGTCGATGGGCGGATCGAGCATTCGCGCCCGCCACGCGCCCTGAAGGACCGCCATCTGGCAGCGGGCTACGTGCTACTGTGTATCGCCGAGCCGCGGTCCGACTGCCGGATCGAGGTGGGTTCGGACGTCCAGACCGAGCTAGTGTCGAACCCGTGGAAGTAAGCGACCGGTCGAACGCCACACGGAACCCGGCGGACGAGGAGTCCGCGTCACTCGGTCGACTTCGTGTCGGCACCGACGACCGTGTTCTCCCGCAGGTCCGCCTCGATCTCCTCTAGGGAACGGTCCATCGTCTCCGGGACTCGGGCGTAGACGAAGACGAACGCGAGAACCGAGAAGACCCCGAGTATCCAGAACGAGAACGCCTCCCCGATCAGGTCGATGAGCGGCAGGAAGGTCAGCCCCACGACGAAGTTCGAACCCCAGTTGAAGACGCTCGCCGTCCCCTCGGCCGTACCGCGGATACGGAGCGGATAGATCTCGGATATCATGAGCCAGAACACCGGACCGAGGCTGATCGCGAAGAAGGCGACGTAGAGGAGCATGCTTCCGAGGGTGATGTACCCGATCACGCCGGAGAGTCCCGGGAGGAAGAACCCGAGGCCAAGGACCCCGAGCATCACCGCCATTCCGGCGGTCCCGACGAGCAACAGCGGCCGCCGGCCGACGCGGTCGACGAGCAGTATCGCGACCCCCGTCAGCACCACGTTGACGACCCCGACGCCGACCGTTCCGACGAGGGACGCGATGTCGCCGAAGCCGATGTTGCTCAGGATCGTCGGCGCGAAGTAGCGGATCGCGTTGATTCATCAAACTCTACAATCCCGCTCACGCTGTACAAGACGGGGCGGGATCGCAGTCGTCGTCGGCCTCTTCTCAGTTGTACTCTTCGAGCCGGATCTCGTCGTCCGTGACGGTTTCGACGGCGTCGTTGTCCAGCTGATAGGTCTCCTCGTCGGCGTCACCCCAGCCGAGCTCTGCGGCGATCTCGTCGGCGAGTCCGGGATCGGGTTCGACGTGCGCGGTCGAGTTATCGGCGTCGACGACGGTTCCGACGGTCGTGCCATCGGCGGTTACGACGGTCTTGCCTTCGGTGCTTTCATCAATGGTTACCATACCACCCGCCCGTAGGGAGGGCACCCACCAGTAGGTACTGCCGGCACCTGCCGTTCTCGGGACGAACTGAAAGGCGGCCGGGATAGTGGTCCCGACCGCCCGAGCCCAGAAACGCGTCGCCTAGTACGTGCAGTCGGCCTATGAGTTATTTGGTTTCATTACTAACAATTTGCTCCTCGGTGCTGAGCGCCGACCGAGAACGACCGAAATCGGGGAAGTAGGCGTACTCGCCTGCAGCGCAGAAGTGAGCGGGGACGTTCCGGAGTTTCGGCCCGAGACGAAGATTACAACTCGGTCGGGAACTACCCGTAGGGAAGGATACGGCCTCGCTGAGAGAGTGGACCGAGATCGAGAGTCCGTGGTTCTACGGGGCGCTCACGTTCGTCACGTGGATAGGCGTCTCGGGGCTCGTGGGACAGCTACTCGGGTTGAGTCGGGCCGAGGCGGTCGATATCCCGACGGTCTTCTCCGGGCTCGTACTTGCGCTCATGTTCGCTTACCTTCACAGCCGGTCGCTCATCAGGTGACTGTAAAGACGCTCTCGGGGCCAAATTCCATACGAAAGCATTGCGCACTCCGGTCGATACCCCGAGCCCCGCTCGCTCCCGACCGAGACGCGCGCTCAGGCGAAGAACTCGAACAGACCAGCCGCCAGTGTGAAAACCGCTACAACGAGCAGTATCCAGACGGCCCCGAGGTTCGGTTCATCTGTTCCACGGGAATCGTTCAAGCCGATATAAATGCCGGCGAGGGCGAGCAGACCGCCGCCGAGGGTTTCCGCCCAGAGCAAACCAGTAGCACCACCGGCCAGAATCGACGGCACACCGTTCAAGGATCGCGCTCCACCGATCACGACGACCGAGGCGGCGAAGACGTACTCTCGGGGGACCGGAAACGAGAGCGGCGCTGTGGCGTTCGGGGTCACGATGCTCGCCGCTCCCGGATGCGTCGACCGCACACGCCACCGAGCAGTTCGAGGACGAACAGCGCGTTGAACACACGGTCTCGGAGCGGGCGTCACCGGCTGTCCGTAGTCGTCAGTAGTGCGGGAGGGCTGAAATAATTCGGTCTGAGGGACGGTTCTGCACTGGTCCATGGGGTATCGGTGTGGAACGTCATCTTCTTCGAGCCAGTGAACGGCCGTAAGATTGGTACCGGGCAGCACCCTACGGGACTAGTTATGACGGACGAGGATACCGACCAACCGGCGGACCGCCACGTTCCGCTCATCGACACGGCGAACGTTACCCTGAGCGAGGAAGAGAGTGAGCTGGTGGATCGTCTAATCGACGGGACCGAACACGGAACCTCCATCTCTGCCGACGAGATGGAAGCGGCGCTCGTCGACGCCGACATCGACGATGAACACAGGGAGGCAACGACCGACGACCTGGTTCACGTCTACCGTCGTCGGATCGCCGACGCCGAGTGATTCGACTCGCCGGTTGGGTAGATGGGAGGTCGATATGCCACTCGACCCCTCCCACCTGTATAAGCCGATAACCACAATATAACACTTTTGTATGTTACAATCTATATGATTTTTGATGATAGAGGTCGCGGTCCTGCTTCTTCGCCCACTCCATTGGAACCCACACAAAACTTATTACGAAACGGCATGGAGATCGGTGTAGGATCGAAGGGGACTCCGTTGCCTGGCATCACCTGTAACACGTCCCGACGATCCTACCCTTCCTCCCCCTGTTTCAACGCACTGGAAAACCCCTGGGTCGAACTCGAAGCAACTTGCTCCAGCAGATGAGACGACAGGTGGTAGTGCGGGAGCGTCCATCGATGTCCGGATCGAGGATCGAAGGGCTCCACGGTCACGGAGAATCGACGACCGTTCGTTCCGGGATCGATTCGTCCGGTAGAGGGTCACGCGTCAGAAGGGTTTCGAGTCTCGTCAAGTCCTTCGGGTTCTTCTTCTCGATGACTCGATACTCGACGACTACGGCACCGTCCTCCTCTGAGATCCGAACGTAGTTCAGCCGGAACGAGGGGTAGAAGACCCACGGGAGCACGCCGAGTACGACGGATCGGCGGTGGAGCCGTTTCAGCCACGTCCCCGTGTTCACGACGACGCGGTCGTCGACCTCGGTGACCGAGGCACGGTGGGTGTGGCCGTAGACGAAAACGGCGACCTCCGGGTGGGTTTCGAATATCCCCCGTGCGCCTTCCATGTAGGCGTTTCCGGCCGTTCGCGGTTCGTCGAGCCGTATCAACCCGAATCGATCGAGCGTCTTCCGAACGTCCCTCGCGAGGAAGAACAGCGGGATCGATACTAGGGCCGAGATCGCGATGACGACGAGGTTGACCACCAACACGACGTCGAGGAGTTCACCGACGACACCGAACCGGCGGAGCAGCGTGGTCACGACGTCCAGCGGTGCCGACCAGAGTCCCACCCCATCGAGGAAGACCAGGGCGGCATAGAGGAGACTGAGGTTGAACAACAGGAGAAACGGGAGCACCGCGTATCGAAGGAACGGGCTCATCTCCCGATAGAAGTACTTGGAGACCATCCAGTTGGGGATCTCCTCCATCGGTGTCAGCGACTGAATGTCCTTCAGCCAGTTGAACCTGCCGCGGCCGGAGAGCTTCCCGGCCTTGCTCGTGATATGTCGGTTCACGAAGTAGCCGGGCGGGTTGGCGTACGGGTTGCCGAAGTCGGGGCTTCGATTGTTCGGGTCGCGCTGTTGGCCGTGTTCGATCCAGACGACGCGGTCGCCGACGTCGCGCGTGATGGCGACTTCCTGTTCGAGGACGACGTTGTACTCGGCCAGCCGGTCGACGTACTCCGGGTAGCAGGCGAGTTCGTAGTCGTGGTTTCCGGGGATGAACGTTATCGGTATTCGCTCGCCGGTCGCCCGGAGCTGTTCGAAGAGCGCTGGATACCGGTCGAGAAGCGCGTCGAACTTCTCCATCCCGTCGAGTTCGGTGAACTCCCACAGCCCGAACGCGTCACCGTTGACGATGAGTTCCGCGTCCTCGTCGCCCGTTTCGAGTTCCCGGAGGAAGCCGAGGAGTTCGTCCTCGAACTCGACGTCCTGAAGCTGTTCGTCCCCACCGATGTGGAGGTCGCTGATGAAGTAGTAAGCAGTGGTCATCCTCCCTGTTCACGTCGGAAGGAGGGGACAAGCAGTAAAAGTCGTTTCCTAAGGACGACTTCGCGTCGAGGAACGGACTACGTGTCCGTGAACCAAATTTCCTTCCCTCTGGGACCTTCGGCATAGCGATGGGGCTTGCCGTTGGCGAAATTAGCGGGCGTAGTCGTCCGTGGGAGTTCGTCGTCCGAGACCATGACACGGTTCGGACTTGGACGAAAAGACCTATGCGGAGTCTCGGTGTCGATCGATCCGTATGTGGCCATGGGGACATCTCGCGTTCGGTTATGTTCTCTGTTCGATGTATTCCCGACTCGTCTATCGGAAACCTCCGGATGGGATCGCGGTTCTCGCCATCGTCCTCGGCACCCAGCTCCCCGACCTCGTCGACAAACCGCTCGCGTGGACCTTCCACGTGTTGCCGAGCGGTCGCTCGCTCGCACACTCGGTGTTCGCCGCCGTTCTCGCGAGTGTGGTCGTCTGGGCATACTGTCGAAGGCGAGGTCGCTCCGACCTCGGAGCGGCGTTCGCGATCGGCTACGTCTCCCACCTCGTCGCCGACGGCTACACCTACCTCTTCACGGGTGAGTACGTCTACCTCTCGTATCTCGGCTGGCCACTCCTGCCGCCGCCACCGTTCGGCGACGAGGGCACCTTCCTCACCCACTTACAGAACATCACCCTCTCGCCCGGATTCGCCCTCCAACTCGTCATGGCGGTGGTCGTGTACGTGGTCTGGATCGAGGACGGAGCTCCCGGACGGGCGGCTTTCGGCGCGGTTCTCGAACGGATCCGATCCTCGTCCTGAGACGGTATCCGAACGACCCCTTTCCCCGCTCGATTCGCTTGCTGTCGACTCGTTTCGTAGAGGGGAGATGCCGCTTTCGACGGCAGTGGCGTTCTCGATTCGATAGTAGATTATTTATCCCGGAAGGGTGCCAGTACGGACAGTGCCACTCGCTCTCTTCCAATCGAGCGGAGATATTCTTTCTACCTCGCTGCCGTCCCTCTCGTCCTTGCTCCAGATATGTTTCGTCGCGTTCTTCGTCGGGACGGCGTTCGCACTCGCGTTTCACCGGCACCGATACGTCAAGCGGAGTTACATCGCGGGCTTTCTGGTCGTGTTTCTGGTCGTCAATCTCACGGGACTGGCCGTGCTCCCGATGATGCACTGGCACAAGTTCTCCGAGCCGCGCCCGGAATCACAGACACACCATTCGGTCCGTCTCGTCACCGCCGAGGGCGAGGAGCTGTCGTATCCGACCGAGGCGACGCTTTCGGCCGATTCCATCTCCTTCTCCGCGGTCACACGGAAGATGCGAACGGAGTACTCGCCGGCGCAGAACCGTCGCTTGACCCGATACCTCCTCGTTCGGGCGCGCGACCATCGCCAAGCGGCGCGCCATCGCTCGGCATTGCAGTACCTCCGCTTTCCCCCACACGGCTTTCTCGGCTCGTGGGACGAAGCGACGATCCGATCGGACGTCCCCCTCGTCGGGCTCCGATTGTATCGAACGAACCTGACCACCTCTCCCGACGGGACCGAGGTCCGCTCGCGCTCCGAGACCCTCCTCAAGGGGTTCTATCCCGGCTGTGAGGGCACCCAGGCGGCCGCTCACTTCTCCACCGCCCCGTGTGCGTTCGACGCTTCCACTCCTTCGACTTCTTCTACCACTTCGGCTTCTTTCGTTATCTCCACATCTTTCGCTCCCTCGACTCCTTCCGCCCCCACCTCGACACCGCCGCCGACGACCGACGGAGCGGGAGCCTGATCGCGGCCGATGGCGCTCTTCATCAACTACGTCCGCGACGAGACCCGTTCGACGCCGCTGAACCTCGCGGCGGCTCGGATGATCCTCGCCAGCTACCTGGTCTGGAAGACGGTCTGGTACGATTGGCCTCGGCTGCTCGCGACGCCCTTCACCGTCGCGGACACCTACACGTTTCTCGTTCCCGCCTCGCCGGCGGTCCTCGTCGTCGAAAAGTGGGTGCTGATCGGTCTCCTGGTCCTGGTCCTCGTCGGCTATCGACTCGGCCTCACGACGTTTCTGAGCGCGTTGCTCGTCGGCCACCTCGGTGCGGTCCGCTATACGGTGAACACCTCGGGCGGGACGACGGCGCTGTTCTTCAGCGTCTACTTCCTGGTCCTCTTCGGACTGTATCGCGACCAGGACGTACTCACGGCGGACGTCCTCTGGCGAGCGCTCCGACGGCGGCTGACTCACGACACCGCTGGCGAACGTCGTTCGTCACCTGAAACGGCCATCCCTCGGTCCCCCGCTTTCGAGGGCGCTTCCTACCCGATGACCGCACTGAAGTACGACCTCGTCGTCATCGCGATCGTCTACTTCGGTGGCGGCGTCGACAAACTCCTCAGCGGGGGACTCGCGTGGGCGGGTCCCGCGAACCTCAGTCGGATCATCCTCGTCCGTAACGCGCTCTACTCGCAGCCGGTGCCGATCGGACCGTCGTTGCTCCAGTATCCCGTCCTCGTTTCGGCGGCCGCGGTCGGGACGCTGGTTCTCGAACTCGGGCTGTTGGTGGCGGTGGTGGCGCGGCTTCCGATCGGTCCGTTCGTCGTCGGCGTGCTCGGAATGCAGACCGTGATCGCGGTCGCCATCGGGCCGTTCTTCTTCGACGTCTTCGTGTTCTTCGCGATGTTCCTCCCCTGGGACACCCTCTATTCCCGACTCGGAGGTCCCCCACCCTACCGAGGGTCGACCTCGGACGCGTGAACCGTCGCCGAACGATACTCCCCTCTACAGATTCGACGGTTGACGTCTCCCACGCGGGCGAACGGTCGATGGGGTACGAGCGGATACCAGTGGAACCGTCATGCTAAGAGTCAAATATCTCGTTTTCGTACGTCGTGTCGATGGGAGTTGAGCTAACTCGAACGCGGGCGGCGATAAATGTCTGAGGAGAGCCAGCACCGATATGAGGACGGGTTTCGGGTACGACCAGCGACACCCGATTCGGCCCGGGACGGCATCTCCCGATATCACTTCGTCTCGTCCGCTCCCGAGGACTGCCGTGCCGTCTTGAGCGCACCCGGAGTCGACGCACAGCACGCGAAACGGACCGTCGCCGACTGTTGTCCGGACCTCTCGACGACCGACCTCCACGAGGTCTCCCGGGCCGAAGAGCGCAAGGTCATCGACTGGGGCCGGCCCGTATAGCGACCCAGCGCCACCACGAGCCGAACCCTGTCGAGCCGCCGAACGGTCGTCGTCGTCGTCATCGTCGAGTCGACAGGTGAGACGTCGGCTCCAGTTCGCCGCGATACACTCGGAGACACGTTCACCACCGGCTTCGACCGGCGACGATTCGGAGCCAGACCGCCCAGAAGACACAACCACGACCCGTCAGGCGAGCGGTAGGGCGGGTGAGGACGCTACGTCTCCAACTGCTTGAGCGCGCGTTCGAGCAGGTCGCCCTCCGAGGCGTCGGTATCGAGCACCTCGCTGCGCCAGTCGCTCCCCCCGTACTCGAACTGCACGATGGCGTCCTCCGAGAGGACGACCATGTTCTCGACCGGCGGTTGCTGGGTGTACGTACGGCGGTCGATCGTGTCCACCCCGAGTGCGATGAGCGATTGGACGTCGGGATGCGAGCGGATCCGTCGAGCGTCCTCGGTCGCGAGTGGGTGATTTGGGAGGGCAGTACAGTGGAGCATACGGTCCTCTCGGGGTCGGTTCCGTACGGGGCTCATCGTTGTGGTTGCATATGCCGTTCCGCGCTGCGACCGGCGACGGCGTTCCGGGCTCAGGATAGCGGGTCGGTCTCGACCGTTCCGTTCTCGACGAGCCGCGCGACGGACTCCCGAACGGCCTGAAGCGACGTATAGCGGGGCTGGTATCCCAACGCGTGTCGTGCCTTCTCGATGCTGCAGTTCGGGCTGTGCGCGATGTGGTCCCACGTCGCCTCCGCCTCCTCGTCCGAGACCCGTTCGCGCCACTCCTCCCACGGGAGATACGAGAGGTCCGCCGACTGGCCGAACCATCCGGCGACCGCCTCGGCATACCCTCTGAGCGTCAGTGCTGCTGGTGAAACCACGTGGAAGCTCTCCCCGACGGCCCGGCTCCAGTTGTTCAGCGCCGCCTCGAAGGCCTGTGCGACGTCGTCGGCGTGGACGTGGTGGACGGTTTCCAAACCCAGGTTCGGCAACGCGAGTTCTTCGCCGTTCGCCAGCCGCTCGAACACCTCCGGGGAGAAGTGACCCGCCGGATTGAGGGGGTCCCACCCCGGACCAACGATGTGGCCCGGGTGGAGAATCGTCACTGGGAAGCCATCACGTCGGGCGACGTCCAGCAGGTAGGATTCGATCTCGGCCTTCTTGCGCCCGTACTCGCCGAAGGGCTCCCTGGGCTGGTCCTCGGTCGTGGGGACCTCCGTGCTCGGGCCGTGAACCCAGATCGTTCCACAGTGGAGCAGGTGCTGGACTTCCCCATCGAGCGCCCGAACCAACTGCTCCGCGCTCTCGGGTTCGAAGCAGATGAGGTCGATGACGACGTCGGGCCGGAGGTCGCGAATCCGCTCGCCGAACGTCCCCTCCGCCTCGGCGGCCTCGCGGTCGATCGAGACGCGCTCGACTTGCGCCCACGAGCCGGGCGACCGGTAGGGTTCGCTCTCGCCCCGGGTCACGGACACGACCTCGTGACCCGCAGCAAGCAATCGTGGCACGAGATATGACCCGATGTGGCCGGTGGCCCCGATGACGACGGTACGCATGCCGTAGACGTTCGGTGGCGACTATCATACGCTTTCGCATACTGACAATTCGGTTGGCCGGGTCCCGATCGGAAGGTAGGAGGTCACTACTCCACCGTTCGATACGACCGATTCGGCGTCGACGTGGTCGATACGGGAAACGAGGTCGAGATCCAGTTCCGAACGGGGATGCCGATGGGACGAACGACCTGCGATCTCTGTTCTCAGCGAGATCTCGGATGTGGTTCGCTTCCGACCCCGATCGGACCGCTCCCCTGGTCGTCCATGGGACCCGTATTTGCCGGCTCCACGTGACGTCGTCGTCACGTATGATTGGCTGTCACGAGTGCGGTCACCGGTTCGAACTCCCCGACGCGAAGTGTGAGGACCCGGAACTCGGGTACGTCTGTCCCGACTGCAACTTCTGGACGTGGGGGTACGGCCGAAACGCCGTCGAGCGAGGATGACCCCGTTTCGTCGCTCGGTGGGAGAACGTCGTGGATCTGGCGATAGCGGTTCGCTCCCTGTCAGTAAGCATTTAAAGGGAGTACGTTTCGTGAGCTTTCGTGACTGGTCCCCGTGTTCAGATACCACCTGGTCCTCTCCGTATAGATACCCAGCAGTCGTCTTTCGAGCAGTGAGCGGTAGAGAGTGAGTGATAGAGTGTGAGAAGTTGAGTAGTGAGCGGTAGAGAGTGAGTGATAGAGTGTGGGTAGCGGGTAAGTAGTAGAGAGTGAGAGTGCGTTTCGTGAGCTTTCGTCCTCAACGGAGCACTGCATCCGATGAAAGCCACTGTGACATGAATTACGGTAGACTGGGGAAGCATACGAAGCTCACGAACCGCGGTTTTAATATGGGTGCTCCGGATACCGTCCGATAGTGCATGGCAGGACCGTTCAGCGATATCACGGACACCCTCTTCGCGAACAAAGAAGTTCTGAACGAGAGTTATCAGCCGGAAGCGATTCTAGAGCGGGACCAGGAGATCGAGGAGTATCGGTACGCGTTGCAGGACGTCCTCTTCGGCCGTGACCCCGAGAACATCATGTTGTACGGGAAAGCCGGACTCGGAAAGACCGCCGTAACGACCTATATGATGAACGCGCTGAGTGAAGAAGTCGAAGCACGGGAGCAAGCGGACGACCTCCACATCCACAAAGTGAACTGTAACGGGAAGACGCTCTTTATCGTGGTCCGGACGCTCGTGAACCAACTCCTCCCCGAAGACGCGAGTTCGTTCCCGAAACGAGGGCTCGGAACCGGGGATGCCTTCGGGGAACTCTATCAACAACTCGACCGTATCGGTGGAACGCACCTGTTCGTCTTCGACGAGATCGACCATCTCGACGAGGTCGACACGCTTCTGTACGAGCTCCCACGAGCGCGGTCGAACGCTCACCTCACAGCGGCGAGAGTGGGTATCATCGGGATAAGTAACAACTACACGTTCAGAAAATCCCTCTCGCCGAAAGTCAAGGACACCCTCATGGAGGACGAGATCTCGTTCAGCCCCTACGATGCGACGGAGCTCCGGACCATCCTCAGGGATAGGGCGGAACGAGCCTTCGTCGAGGAGGGGTGGGACCGCTCCGCGCTCGGAATGGCATCGGCGATCTCTGCCCAGGACATGGGAAACGCCCGTCAGGCGATCGACCTCCTTCGTGTCGGGGGAGAGGTCGCCGAACGCAGGGACGACAGCTGTGTCACCGACGAGCATATCGAGACCGCAAGGGAACTCGTACAGCGGGGTCGGCTCGTCAATCGTATTCGTGACCAGACGGACCATGCACAGTACATCCTCGAGACGATCGCCCGTCTCGAAGAACGTGGCGACACCCCGGTCCGCTCGAAGGAGGTCCAGGAGCGGTACGAACAGGTCGCACAGTCGTGGGCGACGTCACCACTGACGTCCCTAAAGAGCATTCAAGACCATCTCTCCGACCTCCACATGTTGGGGTTCCTCCGACGTAACGAGCGAAATCAGGGGCTCAACGGTGGGCAGTACTTCGAATACCAACTCGATCTCGATTCGGCACTCGTCCTCGAAACCCGTGAGAAGATCGAGGGATAGCACACGAAACGTACTCTCTCTCCACGGTTGCTCACGACCCGCTCCCTCACTGGTTGCGAAAGCACACGAAACGTACTCTCTCTC
>NZ_AOMB01000026.1 GCF_000336675.1 Halococcus hamelinensis 100A6
CTGGTTGCGAAAGCACACGAAACGTACTCTCTCTCCACGGTTGCTCACGACCCGCTCCCTCACTGGTTGCGAAAGCACACGAAACGTACTCTCTTTCCCCTCCGCCGCCCTCCCGTTGTGGGATGCCAAGTCTGCATCGCACCCCTCAATGACGGGGGTTCCAGCCCTCCGTGACCTACCGCCGTTTCCGGAGGTTCCTGGGAATCCTCGTCAGACTTCTCGCCTCATCTGATACGAGAGTACTCGTATTTCGGTTCGACCGTTGCGTTCCGAACGTCGTCCCCACTGCACGACGTCTCGGAACGGTCAGCGCTCACCGAACGATATTCGTCTACGTCGGACGGCCTCGAATGGCCCGAACGAAGGGCTCCCAAACGCCTGGGGTGGGGTTTGCTATCCGTGTGACTCCCCGTTCGAGGCGTGTTCTTGCTCCCGGAGTTTCCGGCGTTGGATCTTGCCAGTCGTCGTCTGCGGGAGCCGTTCGACGAACTCGATCGCCCGCGGGTACTCGTACTTCGCGAGTCGGTCCCGGACGCGGTCGCGGATCGCCTCACGCAGCTCGTCCCCGCTCTCGGTCGTGTCGGTGGCCGACGTCGGCTGGACAAAGGCCTTGATTATCTCCCCGCGAGTGTCGTCGGCGACCCCGATGACGCCGACCTGCTCGACGGCCGGGTGTTCGAGGATCGCGCGCTCGACTTCACCGGGGCCGACCCGGTAGCCGCTGGTGAGGATGAGGTCGTCGTCGCGGGACTTGAACCAGCAGTAGCCGGAGTCGTCCTGCACCCCGAGGTCGCCGGTCAGATGCCACTCGCCGACGGTAGCGCCCGCCGTCTTCTCGTCGTCGTTCCAGTAGCCATCGAAGACCACCGGGTCGTCACCGCGTTTGACGGCGATCTCCCCGACCTCACCCGTCGGCCGTTCGACACCGGTCTCGGGGTCGACGACGGCGACGTCGTGTCCGGGAACGGGTTTCCCCATACAGCCGGGGCGCGCCGGGAACCACTCCCGGCAGTTGGTGACGAGGAGGTTGGCCTCCGTCTGGCCGTAGAGTTCGTTGACCGCGACGCCGGCGAGTGCCGTCTCGGCCCACTCCAGGATCTCCGGGGTGAGCGGTTCGCCGCCCGAACAGACCGCCCGGAGCGAGAGGTTGTAGGTTTCGAGCGGGCTCTCGACGCTCATCAGCATCCGAATCGCCGTCGGCGGCACGAACGCGTCCGTGACGTCGAACTCCTCCAGCAGCGAGAACGACGTCTCGGGGTCGAACTTCCCCATGGGGTAGCCGACGACGGGCCGTCCGTAGTGCCACGCCGGGTAGAGCAGGTCGCCGAGCGCCCCGATCCACGCCCAGTCGGCGGGGGTCCAGTAGACGCCGTCGTCGACCTGGCGTTCGAAGTACATCGAGAACGCCGGACAGTGGCCGACCCAGACGCCGTGACCGTGGAGTGCCCCTTTCGGTGGCCCCGTCGACCCGCTGGTGTACATCACGATCGCGGGCGTCTCGGCCGTCGTTTCGGCGATCTCGTACCCCTCGGACTCGTCCTCGGTCAGCACCGAGAACGTCGTCGAGGCGGAATCCGCCGGTGTATCGTCGTCCGTGACCTCGACGACGGTTTCGAGCGCCGGGCACTCGGCGGCCGCGCTCGCGACGGTCTCGATCACGCTCGTATCGGCGACCACGGCTTTCGCCTCGCTATCGGCGAGGCGATGCCGGAGCGACTCGTCGCCGAAGAGCGGCGACAGCGGGAGCGAGACGGCACCCATCTTCCAGCACGCGATGTGGGTGAGCGGGTTCGCGGGCTTCTGCGGGACGACCACGCCGACGCGGTCACCGCGCTCGACCCCCGCGCTCTCGAAGGCGTTCGCCACGCGGTTCGAGAGTCGGTCGAGGTCGTCGAACGTGTAGGTTTCACGACGACCGTCGGGGTAGGCCTGATAGAGGGCGATCCGTTCGTCGGACCGGTCGTGTTTTCGAAGTAGATCCCGCCCGAGGTTGTAGTCCGCCGGGAGGTCCCACTGGAACGACTCGCGCGCGTCCTCGTAGGTCTCGCCGTCGAGTGAAACGTGCCACGGCATACCATCGAGCTTCGAAACCGCTCTACAAATAGCTTGGCCGACTACAGAAACGAGCGCTCGACCGCCACCTCGACGTGCGAGAACCGATCGTCGTCGGCGAGCGCTTCGACGAACGCCTCGTGGGGGTCGCTCGCGCTGGTCGCTTCGAGGTCGAACCGCTCGTCGTTCCAGGTGACGACCAGCGACGAACGACGGAGACGAGAGCCGGGCGAGAGCCGGATCGAATCGAGCTCGTCGAGCGCCACCACCCGATTCCGGTCGTCGAACGCCGCCACCGCGTCGGGCGCGAGACCCGAGACCTCCTCGCGAGCGGTGGTCCCCATGTCGGCACGGAGGAGGAGGGATTTGAACGACTCGCCCACGAAACACCATATCAGGCGCTCGTCGGTGAGCACGCCCTCCCAGAACTCGAGGGAGACTGGCGTCCGTCGATACCAGCCGCTGAACCGCCCGACCACGGACTCGGTCGCGGCCATCCTATCGCTCCAGCAGGGTGACCAGGTCGGCGGGCACGCTCCGTCCGCGCTGGGTGAGCACCGAGACCCCAACCGTGAGTGCGATCGAGACCAACAGCGCTACGGTTCCCACCGGGAACCCCTCGGTGAAGGGGTAGAGCGAGAGTATCGTCTCGCTCACGCCCGGCGCGCCTGCGGCTTCGGCGATCCGCGGGACGGCGCTGTAGAACAGGTTGACGACGAGGCCGCCGATGATCCCCGCGACCGCGCCCTCCTTGGTCGCGCCCTTCCAGTTCAGTCCGAAGACCGCGAGCGGGAAGAACGCCGCCGCGAAGAACCCCCAGCCGATAGTTCCGAGGATGCCGACCAGCGCGTCGGAGTAGAACACCACCAGCGTGGAGAGGACGGTGAGCCCAGCGAGCGCGATCTGCGTCACTCTGAGTTCGGTCGCCTCGTCCTCGATCGGGCGGCCGAACGCCCGCGGGAGGTCGCGCGAGATCGCGGCGGCACCGATGTTGAGGAACGAATCGCTCGTGGACATGATCGCCGCGAGGAGGGCGGCGAGCACGAGCCCGGCGACCACGCCGGGCGTCTGGTTCAACACGAACACCGGCGCGGCGATCGACGCGCTCCGGAGTTCGGGGATCGTCCCGCCCTCGACCGCCGCGCGCATCGAGAGTCCCGCCGAGAAGGCGATCATGCTCGAGATCGCGTAGGATATCGCGGCGATCGGCGCGCCCCAGCGGAGGATCGTGAGGTCGCGGCTCATGTAGAACTTCGTGATGAGGTGGGGCTGTCCCGCCGACCCGACCGAGAAGAGGATCCACCACGCGAGGGCGGTGAAGGCGCTCGCGGCGGGCACGCCGAT
The DNA here is from genome assembly GCF_000336675.1 of Halococcus hamelinensis 100A6. NCBI lineage: Archaea > Methanobacteriati > Methanobacteriota > Halobacteria > Halobacteriales > Halococcaceae > Halococcus > Halococcus hamelinensis. The sequence continues at coordinate 3,397 of NZ_AOMB01000026.1, forward strand.
CGCGCCGAACGGCGAGACGAGCGCGGGGTCGACGCTCGCGAGGTTCCGGGTGATGGTGCCCATACCGCCGCCGAACTCAAGCGCGAAGTAGAAGACGAACACCGCGCCGATGATCATCGTGATCGACTGGACGAAGTCGGTCCAGACGCCGGCGATCATCCCGCCGAGGACGCTGTAGGCGAGCAGGATCGCCGCGCCGCCGAACAGCCCCCAGACCACGGGGATCCCGAATATCGCCCGCATCACGAACTGGAGGGCGGCGAGGTTGGTCGCGAGGTAGGCGATCACGCCGACGATGACCGCGAGCGCGGTGAGGCCCCTGACCCACGCGCTCTCATAGCGGACGTACATCCCGTCGGCGAGCGTGAGGACGTTCCTGATGTCGGCGAGGATCCGCATCCGGCGGGCGAGCAGTACCCAGGCGATGAGGAATCCCACCGGTGCGGTGAAGAAGATCCACATTCCGGTCATCCCGTAGGAGTAGACGAGTTCCGGGCCGCCGACGAACCCGAAGCCCGACTGGATCACCGAGAACGCGGTCAGCGCGAGTACCCACGTCCCCACCGACTTGCCGGTGATGAGGAAGTCGCTCGTGCTATCGGTGTTGAGATAGCCCCAGACGCCGATCGCGAGGACGATCAGGAGATAGAGCCCGCCGAACAGGAGCACGAACGGGTCGTCGGCCACCGGGATCGCTTGGAGGGGCGTCATCGGTCGCTCCCGCCGTCGGATTCGACGCCCGTGGAACGCGACGGGGCGAGCGGAAAGTCGGTCTCACGTTGCGCCTGCCGCGCGTCGTCCATCACGTCGGCGACGAGCTCCTCGTTTGCCGTCTCGTTGAAGACCGAGACCGCGTAGTAGACGGGTGCGAGAAGCGGCAGGAGCCAGAGGAACAGGATGTAGACGAACGTCGACTGCGGGACCCCGAGGAGATAGCTCTCGCTCGCGGTACCGGGGTCCCAGAGCAGCCAGATCCCGGTCAGTCCGACCGCGAACAGCAGCCCCAGCCCCGCGACGAGCCCGGTGTACGGTGTGACGTCGAGCTCCCGGTCACCCCGCTCGACGGCCGCCAGCGGGAGTACCGCGACGATGAGCGCTCCGGCGAGGTACGAGAACACGCGGTAGAGGCCGAGCGCGGCGACGAGCAACGCGGCGACCGAGAGGGTACCGACGGCCAGGGCAGTTCTGTTTCGTGCCATCCCAAGGATCGGTATCCCGAGGAATCATAACTGTTTCTCAGGGACGAGGGGTACAATATCGAGAGTGGCCGGAGCGACATCGCGACCATCCCGGCCCGACATCGCGACCATCCCGGCCGTTTCGGACGGTGTTTCGACGTATCGAGCCTCCACCCGAACGCGCGCACGAAGTCGAAGCACCGATATGGCACAGCGCGAAACGAACGATCGGTGAACCGACCTTCTCGTTCGTTCCGGCGACGAGCGGTGTACCGTGACGTCGTCGTAGGAACACTGCTGACCGGGAGCGGAGCGGTCGGGGCGGGTGCACTCCTCGTCTGGCTCGGAACGCACGGTCCGCTTCTCTCGGTGTCCCCGGCGGTCGGGTCGGTCGCGCTGCAAACGGCCGGTGCGAACAGACTGGTGGTCATCGCCTACCTCGGTGTCGGTATCGAGCGGCTCTACCTCACCGGTCTGCCCCTCCTCTTGCTCTGTGTCGGGGCCGCGCTCCCGGTCCTCCGGGGGTGGTGGCGCGTGCCGGCGTCGATACTCCTCGGGGCGGCGGCGGCCAGCACGGTGACCGTTCTCTCGGGGTGTGCGTGCGCCAGCGGGTCGGCGACCTTCCTCGTCGTGCGAACGGTCCGAACCGTTCTGAACGGGCTCGCACCGCTTTAGGCTCCCATCCTCTCTCCGAGATCCACGGCGGGGGCGCTATTCGTGGGCTGTGGTCTCCGATGCGCGGGATAGCCTCCCGGCGATTCCATCGAAAATATATAAAGATGTTAGTACAAATATTAGTACCCCGCGTTCGATAGCCGAAACAAAGCTTGCATCAGCAGACCGGAAACTTATCCGTAGCTACGACCAAGATGGTTTATAGATAACTTATCAGAGAAGTGGAACGAAACGAGTTCCACTTCACCGGCATCGAAACATCGCTCGTGCGAGCGGGTGAGCACCAGGACGAACCACTACCAGAGAACATGACTCAAAACAACCACCGTCGATCGAAGGAAGCCGGTTCCAACACGACCCGGCGGCGATTCCTCCAGACAGCGACCGTCGCGGGAACGGGTCTCGCGACCGGCTGTCTGGGTGTCGCGAGCGGAACCGGAACGACGCTAACGATGGGTTATCAGCCC